>JAPYUD010000398.1:0-3931 GCA_029936215.1 Pirellulaceae bacterium
CTTCGTTGCAGGTGCCGGTTTACCGATCAAAAACAAGGTGGCATAAAGTCAACTGGGGAAATAACAGGGAGGACCAGAGCGTTGGAAGTAGAGGCTCAGCAACGCCGGTTGGTCTACTTTCATGGCGATGTGCAGGGAGTTGGTTTTCGATATACCGCCCGTAACGTGGCGAGGGCATTCCAGGTAACCGGTTTTGTGCAGAACCTTGCCGATGGGCAAGTCCATCTTGCCTGCGAGGGAGACTGCCAGGAACTCGACGCATTCCTGGCGGATGTCGCCTGCCGGATGGCGAGTCATATCACGTACCAGGAGACATCACAAGAAGCAGCCAGCGGCGAGTACGACCGGTTCGAGATCCGCGAATAATTCTCAAGGTGAACTGCCGCAGCCTGTGGCCCGTAAAAGAAACAGTCCTTTAATACACGACAACAGGATCATGAATATATCAACCTTGCTGGCAGTCGTTTCACCGAAAATATCTAGTTGGTTAACACCGGTCTGGGTGATCGGCATGGGAGCCCTTGCCGGGATCCTCCTGCTGGTGACCCTCTGGGGACTCTTCTGGTTGCTTTCACATGTTCCGGTTCTCGGCAGACGGCCTTCCCGGCCAGGCCAGACATCGGTGCGTGCGGCCTGCATGGCCGTGATCCTGACGGCAGGCTGGCTTCTTCTGGCAGGGAGCACAGCGGCTGGTGGTTTTGGCCTGCTCATGTCGGCAATGGGAATGCTTGTTGCGAGCTGGTGCCTGAGCTACGCCGTGCTTGTTCTCTGTTGGAAACAGACAATGGACGAAGTGATCCCGGCCGTTGCCGAGGGCCCGCTTCTTCCGCTGGCCTACCTGGTTGCCGCAGTGGCACTCTTTGGCGTGCTGGGAGTTTTCGTGGCGGAACAGCCACGTGACGTGGTGGGATCGCTTGCCCGCCTGCCATTCACTGGAAGTGAGCAGCATGTTGTCACGCTTCCCGGTCCGGGATCGGAGGATGTCGAACCGCTGATGGACGTCCCAGTCCTGTTCCAGATGCAGGAACTGCGGGAGTTGGAAATCACCTCAGATGGCCGGACAAGTTTTTCCTACCTGCCGTTCTCGGAGCTGGTTGGAGACCCGGTGGCGACAGTCACAGCCGAGGAACCATTTCGTAACCGGAGGCCTGACTATGCGATGGTCGGGAATATCGAGGATGCCGAGGCGACGGTGATCTACCTGCGCAATGAAAGTGGAAAGGAAACGAAGGTGACGATCGCCTACCGTACATCACCGGTCTACTCGCAGGTGCGGAGCATTCCACTGGTGGCAATCGGGATCGTGCTGGTGCTGGTGTTCTATCTCGTCCAGCGGATCGCGGCGCCGCGGCTCTCGGCAATCTCACTTTCCACGCTCAAGAGCGAGGTGGCACAGCCGCTGTTTATGCTTGCAATGAGTTTCGGAATTGTCGCGATCCTGGTTTTCATCTGGATTCCTTACAACACGTTTGGTGAGGACATCAAGATGGTCAAGGATACTGGCCTGACAATGATCATGGTGCTCGGCATCCTTGTTGCCCTCTGGGCAGCAAGCACCTCGGTGGCGGAGGAAATCGAAGGCCGCACGGCACTGACGGTATTATCCAAGCCGATAAGCAGGCGATCTTTTATTATCGGAAAGTTCGTGGGGATTGCCTGGACAACCTTCCTGCTTTTTGCCTTCCTGGGTGTTGTCTTCATGGTGGCAGTCGCCTACAAGCCGATCTTTGACGCCAAGGAAACATCCACCGGCCTCCCTGCCTGGCAACTCTGTTACCTGGAAATGGTGAGCGTGTTTCCGGGGCTTCTGCTGGCTTTCATGGAAACACTGGTACTGGCATCCTTGAGTGTCGCTATCTCCACGCGACTGAACATGCTTGCTAATTTCACGATCTGCATGACTATCTACCTGCTTGGTCATCTCACCCCGCTGGTAGTGCAGAGCAGCTTGTCCTCATTTGATATCGTGCGGTTCTTTGGCCAGTTGATTGCCACGATCTTCCCGAACCTGGAGCATTTTAACATCCAGGCTGCAGTGGCGGCCGGGGTGCCGGTTCCCTATGAGTACCTTGGCTGGGCCTTCTTTTATTGCCTCGTTTATAGCCTGATCGCCATGCTCCTGGCGCTGGTCATGTTCGAAGACCGAGACCTGGCTTGATGCGGGACGCCTAGCCAGCCTGTCGATTCGGCCGCTCGATTGTCTGCTGGTCGGACTGCTGCGACCAGAAATGCGGGCCACGGGGCCCTGGCTGGCGACCATTCCAGCGATGATTGGAGAGTGCCTGCACGACACGGTGAGCGACCGCGAGTGCATCCCTCCCCGCGGTGCCGGGAACCTGGACTTCTTTTCCAGTACGGATTGCCATTGCCAGGTCAGCATGTTCGTCCCGGATGGCATTGCCCTCCGGTACCGGTAGCTCGATCGTTGGAAGAAGGTCTTTGAAGAAATTCTCCCGGAGTTCCTGTTGTTTCTCCAGGCTTGTGTTGGCCGGGTCGATCGCCTGTTGCCGGACAGCGTTTGAAATAGCGACATGTCGGGCGGAGCCTGTTGCCAGGTCAAGGGAGGTGTGCCCGGAGGCGGCGAAGATCTGCATGGTACGGCACGCTTCGGGATTGACGCGCGACGCGGAAAGGTTGGCGACGCAACCGTTAGCGAAGGTGAGGCGAGCCTGCGCGATGTCCTCGTGAGGGCCAATCACCGCGGCACCCATCGCCAGGACGTCGACCACCTGGCTACCGACGGTGGCCAGGGCGAGGTCAATGTCATGGATCATCAGGTCCAGTACAACGCCAACATCGGTGGACCGAAAGGTGTAGGGAGCGAGGCGGGCGGATTCGATGTAACGGGGTTGCTGGATCTGCTGTCGGGCAACACGGTAGGCCGGGTTAAAACGTTCCACATGCCCGACCTGCAGAATTCGCCCATGGTCACTGGCGAGCTGGATCAGTGCGTTGGCTTGTGTGACCGTGTTGGTAATGGGTTTTTCGACAAGCAGGTGAACCCCATGTGTCAGCAGGTGGGATGCGACTTCGTGGTGGAGAATGGTCGGGGTTGCGACAATCGCTGCTTCCGCCTTCCCGTCAAGTTGTCGGAAATCGCTGAAAACCGCTACGCCATGTTCGCGGGCCATTTCCTGCCGGGCCTCGGTCGATGGATCGACCACGCCGACAAGCTCGAACTGGTCATCCCCGGCGAGCAGCCGGGTATGAATTTTGCCAAGGTGGCCCACGCCGATTACGGCGATCCGAATCGGGGTCACGCTGCTCTCCTTCCATCACGCCCTCTGCCATGGCGTCCACCCTGCTGGGTCTGGACGAAATTTAGCAGGTTTTCAACACACTCGAGTAACTGCGTGTTGGCCCGCAGGAATTCCCTTGCATGCTCCATTCCCACCTTGGCGCGGTACATCATTCGATGCGCGTCGGCCAGGGCACTGATTTGTTCCGGGGTGAAATCGTTGCGTTTCAGGGCGACGATGTTAATGCATCGAGGGCGAGCCGGGTTGCCGTCTGCAAGCATGTAGGGGGGGACATCGTGAATCACGCGGCTCAGGCCACCAACGAAACTGTAACTGCCGATCGTCGTGAAGTGATGTACCGCCACGCCGCCCGAGAGGGTTGCATGGTCGTGGACATGCACATGACCGCCCAGCAAGGTCGCATTGGCCATCACCACGTGGTTGCCCACCTTACAATCATGGGCCACGTGGCCGCAGGCCATGATGAAGCAATTGTCCCCGACCGAGGTGATTCCGTCCTCTTTCTCGCTTGCCCGGTTTACCGTGACTCCCTCGCGCATCACGTTGTTGTCACCAATGAAAGTCATTGTCTCGGTTCCCTGGTAACTGACGTCCTGCGGTGCCCCGCCGATCACGACACCGGGATGCAAATGGTTGTTTTTGCCAATTGTCACGTTGGCACAGATCGTGAC
>JAPYUD010000009.1:0-22580 GCA_029936215.1 Pirellulaceae bacterium
CGCTTGGAATCTTCCTGCCGCTGATCACTGTCAACTGTGCCATCCTGGGAGGCTCCCTGCTGATGGTCGAACGCACTTATGATTTTGCCGAAAGCGTGATTTTTGGTTTTGGTTCCGGACTCGGCTGGGCCCTTGCCATCGCCGCCCTGGCCGGGATTCGTGAGAAGCTCAAGTACAGTAACGTGCCAGCCGGACTGCGGGGACTTGGAATTACCTTTATCGTCGTTGGGCTGATGGCGCTTGCCTTCATGTCATTTGCCGGAATCCAGCTTTAACCCCAGGATCAGGAAACCAACAGCGATGCTTGACGTGATCCTCGGAGTCGTGATGTTCACCACCGTCGTAATGGCGCTGGTAGGGATCATCCTGGTAGCAAAATCCTGGATTGTACCCAGCGGCGACATCACCCTGGTGGTCAATGGGCGAAAGGAACTCACCGTACCTGTCGGGGGAAAACTCCTCGGCTGCCTGGCAGACAGTGAGATCTTCGTCTCCTCCGCATGTGGTGGGGGCGGAACGTGCGCCCTTTGCCTGGTCAAGGTGCTCGAGGGAGGTGGTGATATCCTGGCGACGGAAAAGAACCACATCTCCAACCACGAGGCTCGCGAGGGATACCGGCTCTCGTGCCAGGTAGCGGTCAAGCAGGACATGCAGATCGAGGTTCCCGAGGAAGCACTGGAAACCCGCAAGTGGGAATGCACGGTCCGTAGTAATGCAAATGTCGCCACTTTTATCACCGAACTGGTACTGGAGTTGCCCGAAGGAGAACAGGTAGATTTCCAGCCGGGAGGCTATATCCAGGTGGAAGTCCCACCCCACGAGCTGAGCTACCAGACTTTTGACATCGAGGACGAATACCGTGCAGACTGGGACAGGTTTGACTTCTGGAAGCTCCGCTCCCGGGTGGAGGAACCTGTTTTTCGCGCTTACTCGATGGCGAATTACCCAGACGAGGGGGGCATCATCAAGCTCAATGTTCGCATTGCTACTCCACCACGCAATGCACCAGATGCTCCCCCTGGCCAGGTCTCCTCCTACATCTTCAATCTCAAGCCAGGTGACAAGGTGACCATCTCCGGACCGTTTGGAGAGTTCTTTATCAAGGAGACCGATGCCGAGATGGTCTATATCGGTGGAGGAGCGGGCATGGCCCCCTTGCGCAGCCATATCTTCGGGTTATTCAAGGACCGCAAGACAAACCGCAAGGTCTCTTACTGGTACGGAGGGCGAAGCGTACAAGAACTCTTCTACCTCGATGAATTCCAGGAGATCGAGGAGGCTTGCGACAACTTCAAGATGCAGATCGCTCTCTCTGACCCGCTGCCCGAGGACAACTGGACCGGATACACCGGTTTCATTCACCAGGTACTGCTGGACAACTACCTGGCAGATCACCCGGCCCCGGAAGATGTCGAGTACTACATTTGTGGACCGCCCCTGATGCTCCAGGCGGTCCTCAAGACGCTCGATGACCTGGGCGTGGAACCCAGTAACATCGCCTACGATGATTTCGGGGGCTGATCCTCATCGTGCAAAAATCCGACTTCTCCCTCCTGGCAATGACCCGGCTCCCATGTTTCGTTCCAGCAAAGCACGGCTACTCGCTCACTGCCTGATCGCAGTTCTCCTGGCAGGCTGCAGCGAGAGTACCCCGCTCCCCGCACACCGCATCCAGGGTGAGACGATGGGGACTACCTATTCCGTTCTCGTCCATCCACTCGCAGAATCCCGTCTCGAGTCTCTCCGCAGCCTGGTCGAAGTTGAACTCGAGAGAATCAACGCCAGCATGTCGACTTACCGGGATGATTCCGAAATCAACCGTTTCAACCAGTCCATCAGCACGGACTGGCAGCCTGCCTCGCCGGGACTCGTGGAGGTGGTTCAGCAGTCACTGGAAGTAAGCCGCCTCTCGGCCGGCGCGTTTGATATCACCGTGGGCCCGCTGGTCAATCTCTGGGGTTTTGGCCCGGAGGGACAACCGGCGACCATTCCCGGCCAGCAACAGATCGACAATGTGCTTGAGCAGGTCGGATACCAGCATCTCCACTATCGACTTGACCCACCTGCTCTTCGCAAGGATATCCCTCTACTGCAAATCGACCTTTCCGCAATTGCCAAGGGATACGGAGTCGACCAGGTCTGCCAGCTCCTGGTGGACCAGGGACTCCGGGATTTCCTTGTTGAAATCGGTGGTGAGTTACGTGCCATGGGAAAGAGGCCTGGAGGGATTCTCTGGAAAGCAGGAATTGAATCCCCCGTTGCAGGCCAGCGGACGGTAAGCCAGGCCCTGGAACTTGCCGACATGGCGTTGGCAACGTCTGGCGACTACCGGAACTTCTTTGTCCTTAACGAAAAACAATACTCTCACACGATCGACCCTCGCACCGGCTGGCCGGTTCAATACCCGGTAACCTCCGTCTCGGTGCTTTCAGCAAGCTGCACGATGGCCGATGCATGGGCTACCGCACTGATGGCCAGCTCTCCACAGGTGGCCTATGATAAAGCGAGCGAGCTGGAGATTGCTGCCTACTGGATGATCCGTGGAACGGGGCAACTGACAAAGAAAAAGAGTCCGGCATTTGACAGTATTTTTCCGGCTGGAAACCAGAGCACCATGATCTGGAAAGTCATCCTGGCGAGCATCGTCATCTTTTCCCTGGCTCTTGCGGGGATGGCAATCGGCGTGATCCTGGGCCAGAAGAAGCTCAAGGGAAGCTGTGGAGGCCTGGCGGGCATGAAAGATGAGCTGGGCGACCCCCTCTGTTCTCTCTGCGAGACTCCGCCGGATGATTGTCCAGAATTGAATCAGCAGAAACCAGTTGTTTGATAACTGGAAAGAAAAGAAAACCGGAGAAGATGACCACCATGGGTGATGCAATTAACCTGGATGCGGTAAACGAGGTTCTCTCGACGTTCAAGGATCCGGAAACCGGCCGGAATGTCGTCACCACCAACCAGGCCCAGGACATCGAGCTGGAAGGAGACTCTCTCCAGCTCAAGCTGGGCCTGACCACCCACAGTGCACCACTCTGGGAAGAGACCTGTCGACAGCTTGAAGCGGTGCTGCTGGAGCGATTCCCAGGACTTTCAAAGGTGACCGTCGAAAGGGTGGCTTATGCCCGGGCCCCCCAGCCACTCGGGCAGATCGGGCTTACTGCCAAGTCCGTGATCGCCGTGGCAAGCGGCAAGGGGGGAGTTGGCAAGAGTACCGTGGCGGTCAACCTGGCACTTGCCATGAAACGTTCCGGCTGCCAGGTAGGGCTGATGGATGCCGACGTGTACGGTCCCAGCGTCCCTCACCTTCTGGGTGCCGAGGGCCGTCCCGAGGTGGTTGAGGACCGCATCCAGCCAATTTACTCACATGGGATTCCGGTCATGTCGATCGGTTTTATGATTCCCCAGGATGAGGCAGTCGTCTGGCGAGGTCCCATGCTGCATGGGGCAATCACCCAGTTCCTGCGAGACACGAACTGGGGAGAACTCGATTACCTGGTTATCGACATGCCACCCGGTACGGGTGACATCGCCCTCACGCTCTCCCAGTCAATCCCCCTGACCGGGGCCATTGTTGTCTGCACGCCCCAGAAACTGGCACTGCTTGATGCCTTCAAGGCGATCACCATGTTCAACAAGGTGAACATCCCGGTGCTGGGAATGGTTGAGAACATGAGTGGCTTCGTCTGCCCCGATTGTGACAAGCGTTACGATATCTTTGGCAGCGGCGGAGCAAAAGAAGAGGCCAAGCGGCTCAAGATACCCCTTCTGGGAGAAATTCCCATTCACATCGATATCCGGGTACGGGGAGACGCCGGACAAAGTGATGCAAATTTCGAGGATGATCTGGTCGCGGGATACTACAACGAGATCGTTCTCTCGCTTCTGCGTAACCAGGCAGCCGAGGTTGCCAGCAATCCGGTTCGCCCCCAGTTACCGGTGTTGGGTTAAGTCCCCTCTCACGCTACCGGTAACCACCCCCCATGCCGCGGTACTGCTGCAGCGTCTGGAAGCTCGACCAGGCGAGGATCAGGAACATGAAAGCAATCATTGCCTGGCCGGAACGAAAGCCGAGCAAGCCAATAATGACTCCCGTGCCAATCGAGACCATCAACGATTTCTCGATGGCAGCCGATGTTCCACTCAGCTGAAACAGCTCCCGGGCAATCTGGCCACCGTCGAGCGGGTAGACCGGCATCAGGTTCAGGAGCGCCCAGAAGATACTGATGTAAACCAGGAAGAGAATAAAATTACGGGCTGCCTTGCCAGGAAGCAGGTAAGCCATATAGACCCGGGAGAGTTCTGTCCCATCAATCCCACCATCCCCATCGTGGTCACAGCCGGCGAGCGCTTGTTGATCTCTCGCAGAGAGCCCCTGGATCCTGTCCAGGACGATCTTGCCGTTCCTTTCGGCATCTTCGACGCGTGCTTGCTTCAGGAAAAAATCGGGGGCCTTGATAGGATCAGCCGTGTAGTGCAATGGAAGATAACGTGACACCACCCCATCGGTATAACCGCCCAGTCGCAGCGCCAGGATGACCAGCAGCGCCAGCAGCAGCTGTGCCAGTGGCCCTGCCACGCTGACCATCAGCTGCTGGTAACGGCTGGACCTGCCATAACCGGCCATGGAATCCATCGAATCAGGAATGGCCAGGCCGCCAAAATGGTAAAGCACCACGTGAGACTGGATGCGGTAGCGGCGAAACATCAGTGCATGGCCCAGCTCATGGACGACGATCGATATCAGCATCGCAAGCACGAAGGTCAACACGGTTAAAGGTTCGTTATCTCCACCGTAGAAGCCCATCAACAAGGCCACGATCCAGAAAGCGGGATGGATCCTTATGGCAAATCCCAGCAGTCGGAAATGCAGGTCATATGGTGTTCGTGTAGGTTCGCCAAGTAACACGTCTGATTTCCCTTCGCACGCGGGTATCACCCAGGATAGCTGCTAGGCCGCTTCAGACCTGGCCCCGGAGGATTCCTGGCCAAGCACCTCGATAATGTACTCTGCCGCTCGCTGGGTGGCACCTGGAATTGCATGTTCTTCCGACAGGGCATGCAGCCAGTCGACAACTCGTCGCTGCTGACCTTCATCTTCCAGCCAACGCACCAGGTGGGCCGCAATCGGTTTCGATTTATCCCGGCACGTCGGGTATTCCGGCAGTGGCACCTCTGCCCCTTCCAGCCGTTCAGAATCGTAGTCCCTCACCAGCCAGTCAAATCGTTTCCCGGAGGCAATCAGGTTGACCAGCGTCATGTAACGCACACGACCCAACAGGCGGGTGAGCAGCCGCTGCATGACATTGACCTTGTAGAGAATGGCCGCCGGTTTCTCATGGTACATCAGCTCCAGTGAGACACTTCCTGAACATGCCATCGCACAGTGGCAGGCCTCGATCAACTCCCCGGTCCTGTCCACGTGAATCTCTGCTTCCACCCCGGCATGCTCCACCATCTGCCTGGCCATTTCTGCCTGCTCCTGGTTAAAGCTGGCGATGGAAAACTGAACATCCTCCAGTTGCTCACGGACCAGCCGGGCAGATTTCAAGAACACCGGCAGTTGACGGCTGACTTCCCGCCTGCGAGATCCAGGCAAAATGGTGACGAGCTTGCCCGGCCGGCTCTGTTGCTGGTCAATAAACTCCTGGTCCAACTCACGCTCGATCAATTCATCGAAGTAAGGATGGCCGACATGGGTCGCCTTGCATCCTCGCTCTTCATACCACTCCTTTTCAAAAGGAAGCTTGCAGAGCACGTGGTCGACAAGCCGCCTCATCTTGCCCACGCGCCAGCGAGCCCAGGCCCAGATCTGGGGAACCCCGTAATAGAACACTGGGATGCCACGTTGCTTTGCCTTGCGGGCAATCCACCAGTTAAATCCGGGGTAGTCAATCAGCACGACTGCATCGGGGGGGTCTTCCCTGAAGTACTTCTCTGCTCGCTTCATCAGCCGGTAAAACATCGGCAGCTTGCCGATCACGGGCAGGAATCCCATCAGTGCATAACGGGTGAGATCCTCGTGCAGCTCACACCCCTCCGCTTCCATCCGGGGACCACCATAGCCAACGCAGCGAAGACCCTGGTGCTGCTTCTGCAGGCTCCTGACCAGGTTCGCTCCATGCAGGTCACCGCTCGGTTCACCTACCGAAAAGAAGATCTTCATGAGTTGCCTGGGCCATGCCTGGGGGAGATCCCATACCGGGAAAGGCAACCGGCGCGGGTGATTTCACTTCGCGAGCAGTATGGCAAAACGAGCATGCTGGTGGAAGTTCACTTTTTCAGCAGCGACGAGCACTTCAGGCGCACGAAAAAACGGGATACCCGGACCAGCCAGGTATCCCGCTTTGTTCAATGCCTTGTGAGCATCAAAACAGCAGAAGGGAAGAAGTTACTTCTTCTCGACGGCCACTTTGAAACCCTTGGCAAACTGTGCTTCGCCAAACACGCAGGCAAGCGTGTCTTTCTGGGTCTCTGCTTTCTTCTTGCAGTTTCCACAGCAGAAGCAGACTGCCTTGCCAGCAACGGTAATCTTGGTAGCTGGGTTCAGCGGCTTCTTGGTGAACACACAGGCAACCAGCTTGGCCTGACCAGTTGCATACAGCTGGTGGTTTGCCTTGGCAGCAAACTTCGCGGTATCACCGGCAAAAGCCTTGGGGCAATTCGGGCAGCAAAAATAAGCTTTTGCGCCCTTGTAAGCCACGGCATGCTCAGCTTTCACGGCCTTGCCCGAAACAGGGCACTTGATACCGTCAAGCTTTACTTCCTTGGCACCATAGAGCGACGCTGTCGACAGAAAGGCGACGGTCGCAATTAATACGATAAAGCGTTTCATCAGAACTCCTCACTAAATAAAACCACGTGGTAAAACGTCCAGGTCCGCCGCCTTTGTGCACAAGGTAAATCGGCTGACCTGAACCGTAGATTATCGTCCACCCTACCTGGTTACGCAAACCATCGTTTCCCAAAACAGTCCTTTTTCTTGGCTTTCTGAGTTGATCTGATCCCCCTCCTCCGGGGGACTGATTATGGCCATAATGGACGGGTTCTTCTCTTCACACAACAATATTCACGTCCACCAGGCGTGTGGCTTGCCTCCATGGTTCAACGTTTTCTCCTGCCATTGCTGGTACTCTCTTCGCTCCTGGCCTATTACTGGCCGGCAGGCTGGATTGATCCTTTCAGCAAGGAGATCAGCAGCTATTACCTGGACTGGCTGATCGTGGTCACGATGTTCTCGATCGGCTGGATGCTTCCCCGGGACGAACTTGCCCAGGTCACTCGCCGCTGGAAGACAGTCCTGGGTGGCGTGCTGGTTCAGTATGCGACGATGCCACTACTGGCACTCGCCTGTGGGCTCCTCTTTCAGCTTGAAGGGGAATACCTGCTTGGCATGGTCCTGGTGGGCTGTGTCCCCGGGGCAATGGCATCCAACGTGCTGACCATCAATGCCCGTGGCAACGCAAGCTACTCCGTGAGCCTGACCACCGTTGCAACGCTTCTTTCTCCCCTCGCTGTCCCTCTTGCCCTGCGGCTCGTCGCAGCGCTGCTGGGGGACAAGATGGATCTACTGGAAAAAGCTGCCGAGCCTGGCATTTATGCCCGCTCAAGCATCAAGCTCTGTTACACGGTTGTCGCCCCGGTGATTGCAGGCTTCATCGTGGGCCGGATCTTCAGTGGCTGGGAACGGCGTGCCCGGCAACTCTGCCCTCTCGTCGCCAACCTTGCCATCCTTACAATTATCGCGGTCGTTGTCGGTCGTACCCGGTCGCAGCTGGTCGATATTCCCCTGCAGATTCTCGTCGCCCTGCTGGTATTAAACCTCGCCGGCTACACGGCCGGAAACATCGCAGCTCGCACGATGAAACTCCCTGCTTCGATGGGCCGGGCATTAACCCTGGAGATTGGCATGCAGAATGCAGGCGTTGGTACCCTGCTGGCACTGACACTCTTTAGCGACACCAGCGCAATCCCACCAGCCTTTTACACTTTTGGCTGCATGTTCACCGGGACCGTGCTGGCAGGTTACTGGAGAAATCGACCTGCCGCCTAGCCATCCATCAGGACGACGGCAGGATCCTGCTGAACTGCGATCAGCGTCGGCAGGTAGCTGGCCAGCGCCGCCACCAGTGGTGCTCCACCAATGGTCGCCACAAGCAGCATGGTTGGTGTCTGGAAGTTCTCTGCCGAGACGGCCAGCAGCTCGGACTGGGCAAGCTGCGAGGCAATTGCCAGTCCCATCAGCGAACCAAGAATCCCCCCCAGCAGCCCCACGATTAGGGCCTTGCCGAGCAGCAGGGAGATAATACCAGTCGAGTTTTTCCCGAGGGCGCGTAGCAATCCTATTTCCGTGCGCCGCTGGCGGACATTGGACCAGGCGAGCAATCCGGCCCATGTGACACATACCAGTACGATCAGGGGCATCACCTGATTATTCAATCCTAGCAGCACTGTGCTGACTCCCTCCCTGCCCGCCTCGTAGTCGTTCCTCTGCTGCTGGTAGTGTTTGCTGACAAGTTGTCGTTGTTCCTCACGGGCAATCGCCCGGGTGCTGAGTTCCACGACCCTGGCCTCGGGCAGGACTGCTTCCAGTTGTGCCATGATTTCCTGGACTCGGTCCACCGTCTTGCACTTGCACCCCAGTGCCACGATCTCGCTAATCAGGCCCTCCTTCTCCAGCAGTTGCTGAGCATCCTTCAGGTGCATGGCAACAAAAATATCCTCGTCGCGTGTTCCTCGTGGTGCCAGGATGTTGGCGATCTCAAAGGACTTCCCTATAACCTCACTCGACTCTCCCACCTTGAACCCCTCTCCCGCCAGGTGTCCGAGAAAGACCGTCCCCTGCTTTATCTGGAAACCCATGGGAGCTTTCTGTTCGATATGTGACTGCGTCGCCTCGGGGGCAAAGCCAACCAGCAGGCGAGGTTTCCCTTCCAGTTCAATCATCTGCTTGAGCGTGGCAACAAGGTGAACGATCTTGGTAATTTCTGGCGATTCAGCCAGCGTCGTGACATAGCTTTCCGGCATATCAAAGGAAACAAAACTCGCATAGAGCCTGGAGAGATCGGTGTTCTTGTGGACAATCCTGAGGTTGAATCCCAGGTCACGCATGATCCGTTTCGTCCGCTTGTCCAGGTTTGCCAGGTCCGTGTCGGCCTTGGCCTGCATGGCACGCAACTGCTGATCCGACTCTTCCTTATAACCCTCCATCAGCGTCGGGCCGGCAATGAAGAGCATTGCCGCGGCTGTCATCGCAAGGAGGCTAAGCAGGAAGTTCATCTTGCGATGGGCAATTTCACGGCAGAGTAGCTTCCAGTTACTCATCGACACTCCCGGCAGGTGATGGATTCTCGTTCCCGTGTGCGATTCTATCGTATCACAACGAACTTCCATAAACTAAACGGCTGCTGATCACTGCTGGTGGCGAGGTTCCTGCAGAGTAAAGGTGAACAGCCAGCCAATTCCAACTACCAGGGCAACTGCAATAAAAACCGGGGTATAGGAGAACCGGTCAATCAGGGCACCGGCGAGGGGAGCAAACATCAGGGGGCCCGAAATGGAGAGGCTCATGATCGCCAGGTACCGCGTGTGGTCAGATGGCGGTGCCATTTCCAGCGTGTAGTTGTGCAGGGTCTTCATCACCACGGGAGTCAGCCCGACAAGCACAAACACCGACCAGTAAAGTCCGCTCCACTCAAGCGAACTGCTGGCAATCGCGACTGCCAGCAGCGGTGTCATCGCTACGACGACAAGGACCAGTCGCAACACCAGTCGATAACCATATCGATCGGCGATCGGTCCCACGATAACGCTGAAAACGCCGGTGCCGGCATTTTGCACCATGACCCAGACAACCAGGCTCTTGAGGCTGAAATCGAGTTCATCCTTTCCCATCGGCTGGTAATGAGGGAACAGCATGACCGAAACACTAAACAGTCCCCCCACCAGGCAGAGGCGACGAAAGGGGGCGTCCTCTCGCAAGGCCAAGAGTGCATCTCGAAAAACCCCGCTGGATTTTTCCGCCGGTTGATCAAAGTCATCAGCATGTTCCTTCAGCTGCAAGGCGAAGAATGCGGCAATCGTAAAACAGATACCGACAAAACCGAAAACCCATTGGAATTTTCCGTTCTCACCTTCCAGCCAACCAGGCATCAACAGTCCAGCCAGCAAGATCGAAAAGATGGCGCCCAGCAGGCTGGCCAGTGCCAGCAGTCGGCCGCGTGACTTCACCCGGATCAACTTCCCCTGGATCGTGTTCCCTATCAGGTTGTTCAAACCAACAGCAACATAAAAGAGCGCGTAGATTGCCAGGAACAGGATCGGGAGCCAGGATGTCTTGACCGGGACAATCCTCCAGATGCCGGCAAGCATGAGGAAACAGGCGGCCATCATCCCGGTGCAGGCAAAGACCAGCCATTTCTTTCTTGGGACAGCCCGTATTCTCGATGCCAGCAAGATGGGTGGGATACACATGCCGAAACGACTGATTGCCGGCAGGAAACCTCGCAGCCAGCCCTGGGCACCCATGGTGTGCATCACGGCGGGCATCACGATGCTCTCGGTCTTGAAGATCCACCCACAACGCAGGATCACCTGGTAGAACATCGTCACGAAAAAATTATGACGATGATGCTCGGCCGCGTCCGTGGCGAGCGGCTGAACCGAAGCAACGGCACTCCCATCATCACCGCTGGGCAACATTTCTGGGAGCGGCGAATCGATGCGATGAGAGGAGGGGGGAACGCCTGGAGGGTTCATCCGCACATTGTAGCGGAGGCCCCTGATTATCGCAGGACGAATCTCTCAGCCGACACTACTTGCCCGACCGGGTTTGCATGGCGTCCATCGCCAACCGCCGTTCATCGGCATCCAGGCGACCATTCTTGTTGGCATCGTATTTTTCCAGCAACGTGGACATATCCAACCGGGCCTTGCGATCGCGCGGCTCGATCCCCTGGGTCCTCGAAGAACCACGCTGACCACCACCTCGCCTTTGAAGCTGGCCAAACGCCGCTCGTGCCTTCTCCTGTTCTTCCGGATCCAGGCGGCCGTTCCCATTGGCATCAAATCGCTGCAGAACCTGCTCTCGACTTGTACCTGATTGCCGATTTCCAGGCTGGGGTGGACGTTGCTGGGGATTCCCCTGCCGTCTTTGCATTGCCTCCCGGGCCTTTTGTTGTTCTTCCGGATCGAGGCGACCATTCTTGTTGGTATCAAATCGCTCGATCAGGCCACGATTATTCGTCCCTTCCCGGCGGTTATCGTTTGACGGGCGATTCCCAGCTCCATCCCTTGTTTTCGCCAACTGGCTACGCAGGGCAGCAAGTTCCTGGGCATCCAGCCGTCCATCTCCGTTCTTGTCATACCGCTTGATCACCTCTTCACGGCTGGGGCGATTGGCGTTGCCCTGGCCCGCACGCTTCTGCACCTCCTGGCTCATCAATTGCCGTTCCTGTTCATTCAGGCGGCCATCACCATCACGATCAAATCGCTTGAGCAATTCCTGGTACTGGGGCCGATCCGCCTGGGCACGTGCTGCCGATGGGTTCACACCCAGCGAGATGGCTGCGGTGGCGACAACAAGCAAAATCTGTGTGGTAAGACGCTTCATTTTCTTCTCCATGATCTGCCTCCACCCCCGTCCCTGGCGTCTTCCCACAACTGCATGGGTGACTAAAGAAATATACCCTGCGAACTGGCCAAAGTTCCGCTGGAAATTATCCTTCGCCGCCAAGTAATTCAAGGTAACTTGCTCTCTCGGTTGAAAAAAGACCTAGTTCTGTTGCTATTCGATCAATCACCTTTTCCGCATCCTGCAGCTTGTCTGCCAGGCAGATCGTCTCCAGTTCTATATAACAGCCGAGAGACACTACCTCATCAAGTGCCATGACGACATCCCAGCCCGTCCACGGAATCACCGCTATACGGCGACTCTTGATCACATCTCCCACGTGCTGAAAACCAAGTGCCTGCAGGAGCTGGTCATACTGGTCGGCAGTCGATCGGCCAGGGGGCAAGTCCACTTCCAGTTCTCTCCTGGTCTTGGTACTTGTATCGACCCTGGGGCCCTTATAAGTCATCCAGGACTGGTTCCCCACATGGCGAATTCGCAGTGCTTCATCCGTCACCGCAAAATCCCTGGCAGGGTGACAGTAATAGCTGTCCTGTTGCTCCACAGCATCGCCGATCACAATTTCTCTTTCTTCCAGCTGAAAGAGGATCTGCTGAAAATCATCAACCGGGTATTTCTGTTCAACCTCGTAGAGGGGGCTATCCATCACGGTCTCGTTTTTCGCTCCCGCTACTTCTCTTGCCAGGAACTCGCCACCCGGAGGCGATCCTGAAACTCGCCGGCAACGTCGTCCGCAGCATCGCTGTTGCTGATCGCACCGGCGACCGCAACTCGCTGTATCCCTGTTTCAAGAACCTCGTCGAGGTTTTCCAGGGTGATGCCACCAATTGCAAAAGCAGGTAGCCGGATCTCGGCACTCACCTGCTCCAGAAATGCTGGGCCAGGATACGCGTCAAACTGTTTCGTCTGCCCCGGGAATGTCGGGCCACAACCAAGGTAATCCGCACCGTCGAGTACTGCCTGGCGAGCCTGTTCTATCGAGTGTGTGGAAACACCAACCAGCGCATGGAACCCGACGATCTTCCGTGCCTGGGCAACTGCCATGTCATCCTGTCCCACATGAACACCGTCCGCCGATGACGCCCGGGCAACATCGGGACGGTCATTGATGATCAATAATGGAATGCCTGGCTGGGCTGCCTGGAGTCTGTCCAGTGTACGGCGAATCACCCCTGCCCTATGGATGAGCAAACGATCGTCAAGCTGCTTGTCGCGCAGCTGGATCATGTCGATCCTGGCAGCAGCGAGTTTTTCTGTTTGCTGCTGTAATTCCAGGTCGCTGTTGGCAGCATCAATGATCACATGTAAGCGAGAAACCAGCAGCCTCTTTGCCACGTGCTGGCTCCTGAAGAGCGCCTGGTGAAGGTCGTAACTCTGGTAACGAAGCTTCTCTATCCGGCTGGCCGCTTCTACCGAGACAGGCTTGCTGTATTCTTCCAGTGAGCGAAGTGACTGCTGAACACGCCGGATGTTGGCCTCGATGATCCCACCGAGAGAATCTCTATCATATTCTCCCCTGGCAACGATCGCTCGGCCGACATCCCCATGCGAGTCCCTTGCCAACAGGCAGTCTTGCCTGGGGAGAAACTCCAGTGCCTCCGACAGCGCATGGCGCAATTGCTTCAACTGTCCAGCGAGAAAAGGATCATCTCGCCCAAACCGGAAGCAATCTTCCAGGACCCTCAGCCCCTCTTCCGCCCGGTTTGCATTTGCATCCAGGATCCGAGCAATCTGGGGCCAGTCAGCCGGTAGGTCGCTCCCATTGCGACCAACATCTCCAGCTATATTCCCTGGTGTTTCTGACATCATCAGCCTGTACTTAATCGATCTATATCACACGGACACTCTTGAATCTGCTCTGGCACATCATTTGCGTATTTATCCCATCTGGATGTGAGCAGGTGTCACACCGTTACAAAACACTCACGTTTAGTCAGATGGTGCGGATTATTATGGCAGCTAGCTGTCATTTTGGCATACATTGGTTGTCAGAATCCTTTCCTCCATCGATTATTGAAAGAAAGGAACATCCACCCTAACCCTAATGTAGAAAGCAACTTGGCTTGTCCACAAGGAAGATGGGAGCTAGAATTCGCTGGCACAGACAAGGATGGGGTAAGCAGTCACCGCGTAGACAGGCATTGGATGCCGGAGCTTGGAAGGGATGCAGCGGGCAAATTGGCTAACGTGTTGCTGGCCAGGAATGGCACGCCTTTGGCTGAGAGGCCATTGGTCGGGTCTTTTCACCGCCCTGCTTTTCGCAGGGTTGTTGAACCTTGCCATCGCCAGCCAGTTCATCTGGCCCGAGTTACTCCCCCCACCCCTTGCCTGGTCCTTATGGCCTGGTGTTGCCGGATTCTGGATCTACGGGCTCATCCAGTCCTGGCGACAAATGCCACAACTGTCCGTGATTTCTCCGGCGAGCCGGTCAACCGCGGGCAATTCCAGGAAAGGAAAGCAACTGGAGGATAACCTTGAGGCAGAGATCCTTGATGATGACCTGTTTGCATTAGCCCAACAGGAGTACTTGAAACAGAACTGGTATGAGGCAGAGACGCTTCTCCGCAAGCTCCTACTGGCCTGCGAAACTGACATCCCTGCTCGGCTGATGCTGGCAGCCCTCTGCCGGCATACTGGGCGAATTGAGGAAGCCGGAATCGAATTAAACCGGGCGGCACTCAGTGACGGCTCGGACGAATGGGAATTTGAAATCAAACAACAAAGAGAATTACTGGCCGACACCAGGAGTGACAACGAGGAAGAATCGGAGCCCGAAGAGTCATTAAGTCCGGCAGCATGAAAACGGTAGAACATGACAACGACTGAAAGTACCACTGGCAGCCGACAACCTGCCCAGCCATGAGAAGGTGAAAACGGATGTACGAACGATTTACCGACCGAGCACGCAAGGTCATGCAGTTGGCCAACCAGGAAGCCCAGCGATTTAACCACGAGTACATAGGCACAGAACATATCCTGCTGGGCCTGGTCAAGGAAGGAAGTGGTGTTGCGGCTAACGTGCTGAAGAACCTCGATGTCGATCTCCGCAAGATACGTCTCGAGGTCGAGAAACTGGTCCAGAGTGGCCCCGAAATGGTCACCATGGGAAAGCTTCCGCAAACCCCACGAACCAAGAAGGTTATCGAGTACTCGATGGAGGAAGCTCGCAACCTGAACCACAATTATGTCGGCACCGAGCACGTCCTTCTCGGACTGCTCCGGGAACAGGAAGGCGTTGCCGCCCAGGTACTGATGAACCTGGGACTCAAGCTCGATGAAGTTCGTGACGAGGTCCTGAACCTGTTGGGCCATGGCCTGGAAACGGGAGAATCCTCTGAACGTGGCGGCAGGGAATCTGGCCATAGCGACTCCCCATCGGGAAAAGGAAGCAAGTCAAAGACCCCGGCGCTGGACAGCTTTGGACGCGACCTGACCGAGCTGGCTCGTCAAAACAAACTCGACCCGGTCATCGGCCGGGAACGCGAGATCGAACGGGCCACGCAGGTACTCTGCCGTCGAACCAAAAACAACCCGGTACTGCTTGGCGAAGCTGGCGTTGGCAAAACGGCCATCGTGGAGGGCTTTGCCCAGCGGGTGATCAATGGAGACATCCCGGAGATTCTTGCTGACAAAAGAATTGTCGTCCTCGACCTTGCCATGATGGTGGCGGGTACGAAATACCGGGGCCAGTTTGAAGAGCGGATCAAGGCCGTCATGAATGAAGTTCGGCGTGCCAAGAACACGATCTTGTTCATCGATGAACTCCACACGCTCGTTGGCGCCGGTGGTGCAGAGGGAGCAATTGATGCCGCCAACGTCCTCAAGCCAGCTCTGGCACGAGGTGAAATTCAGTGCATCGGAGCCACAACACTCGACGAGTACCGCAAGTACATTGAAAAGGACAGTGCGTTAGCTCGCCGGTTCCAGGAGATCCTGGTCGATCCCACCTCATCCGTTGAAACCGTGGAGATCCTCAAGGGATTAAGGGAGCGATACGAGGAACACCACCGGGTGCAGATCACCGATGACGCGATCAAGGCAGCAGTGGAGTACTCGGAGCGTTACATCACTGCCCGCTGCCTGCCTGACAAGGCAATTGACGTCATTGATGAAGCGGGTGCACGAATCCGGCTGCGAACGATGACCCGGCCTCCCGATTTGAAAGAGATCGACGATGAAGTCGAGCGACTCAACAAGGAAAAGGAAGATGCCGTAGCGAACCAGGATTTCGAGGAAGCAGCCTCGCTGCGCGACAGTGCTGACAAGCTGCGAAAGAAAAAAGAAACGATCACCCGCGAATGGCGTGAAAAATCCCAGGAAACCGATGGCGTGGTCGATGAGGACGTGATTGCCGAGGTAGTCTCCAAGATGACCGGTATTCCACTGACCCGGCTCTCCACCGAGGACAGCCTGAAGCTGATGAACATGGAAGACGAACTGCATAAACGTGTTATCAGCCAGGAAGCAGCGATCAGTGCCGTGGCCAAGGCGGTACGTCGAAGTCGCAGTGGCCTGAAAGATCCCAAGCGACCAACCGGTTGCTTTGTCTTCGCTGGTCCCACCGGTGTGGGGAAAACACTCCTGGCAAAGGCCCTGGCCGAATTCATGTTCGGTGACGCGGATGCGTTGATCCACATCGACATGAGCGAGTACATGGAGAAGCACAATGTCAGTCGTTTAATCGGTGCCCCTCCTGGATACGTCGGGTATGAGGAGGGTGGGCAACTGACCGAGAAAATCCGCCGTCGTCCCTATGCCGTCGTCTTGCTTGACGAGATTGAGAAGGCACATCCGGACGTGTTTAACATGCTCCTGCAAGTCATGGAGGAGGGTCGACTGACGGACAGCTTTGGACGCAAAGTCGATTTCCGTAACGTGATCCTGATCATGACCACCAATGCCGGCGCCGACGCCATCAAGAATGAATCGGCCTTTGGTTTCCAGGCGCCCGATAATGACTCCTCCTACGAGTCAATGAAACTACGCGTCAACGAGCAGATCGAGCGGGTCTTTCGGCCGGAATTCCTTAACCGGCTGGATGACACCATTATCTTCCGCCACTTGACGATCGGTGACCTGAACCAGGTTATTGACCTCGAACTCGCCAAGGTCCGCGAACGACTCAATGAGCGAGGGCTGCAACTGGAACTGAGCGATGACGCAAAGCAGTTCCTGATCAAGCAGGGATCCAACCTTGATTTTGGTGCCCGACCGTTGCGACGAGCTATCGAGAATCGCATCGAAGATCCACTCTCGGAAGAACTCCTGCAGGGTACCTTCGAGGGCAAGAACCTGATCCAAGTAGACGCCGTCTGGGACGAGAACCACGAGCAAATCGAACGGCTTAACTTCTCGGGTGAGGAAGTCCAGCAGGATGAAGAGGATGCAGTCGAATCAGCTGTCGGCCCACCGGATGATTCTGGTGATGCGGAAGAAGCTGCAAGCAAGTAACCGTTCTAGCGGCGAGGGAAGGTTGGCGTCCCGGGAGCCGGCAAGGCGGGTGCAACCCGGGTCGGCGGTAACAGGATATTCCTCTGCACAGGGCCTGGTCCCAACCTGGTTGTTGCTCCCCGGGGGGATGCCACAATCCCCTCTTCAGCGCGTCGCCTCAACTGGATGCCTCGCTGGCGAAGTTCCGCATCACTCCGAATGCGCTGCGGTGCGAGCTTGAAATCAAGCACCCGTTCATCACGCAACTCGCGGCTCAAGAGATTTTCTGTGAAAAAATCGATTGGGGTGATCTGGTACCAGGGAGCCCGGAACGTCCGTTTCACTGTGACCATCTCGTAGCCATCCTTGATCAGCTGAATCTTCCGCGTCCCGTAGAAGGTAAAGGAGGTTGAAACCGGGGTAATACCAATTTCCTGGTCATCGATATAAACCAGCGCGCCAGGTGGATCACTTCGAATTGTCAGTCGGCGACGAACACGAGCCTCAACTGGCGGGCAGGCCAACAACAGAAACAGGAATGGCAACAGGCACCCCAGGAGACATTTCTGCCGGCAACATCTTGTTTTTGAAACTGTTTTCATGCCAACGCGGCCCCGCACCAGTTAAGTAAAGAAACTCCGACCGGCGAGGAGTATAGGAGTCCTGATAAAACAGGGCCAGATTGATTCAGCCTCGGCCGGGAAAGAAATGGGAGCAAGGGAGCTCAATCGTTGGAGAGACTAGGTCCAAGCTGGTTCATGCTCCGAAATCCCTTCATGATGAATGAAATCGCCCGTGCGTATTCAACATACGCTTGCTCGAAGGATTGCGCCTGCTTGTATTCCGCTCCCGCCAGGCAATATTCATCAAAGGTCGACCAGTCCGCTTCCAGGTCCGTTGTCTCGGAAACCTTGCGCAATTCGTTGCAACGATTAACAATCACGTCAACCAGTTTTTTATCAATCTTGCAATTGCGCTTCGTGTAAGGACCTGCGCCCAGTGGTTGTCCCTGCTGGATCACCGTGTCCTGCACCTGGGAATTTTTCAACGACGGGAAGATAATTCCCAGCAGCACGGCAACCAGGCCCAACAGGGCCACACCGCCCCCCATGACCGCATCACCAAGTGCCTGGTAAATAATAAGACCCGCCAGCAATCCAACGAAACCCGCTATCAGGAAACCAGGATTTACCCCACCGGACTGTTTTTTTTTCTTTGTTTTCGACAGCCCCAGATGGCCAGGTTGTGTCGCAACCTCTTCACTCACAACCTTGACCACAGTGGCGGTGATGTTATCCGGGCCGCCAAGGATATTCGCTGTATCCAGGAGAAACTGGGTTGCTTCTGCCGAATCCAGGTACTGCATCGCAGGACCAAACTCGTCTTCCGGCACTGGCCCGTTGAGCCCATCGCTGCAGAGCAGGAAGCAATCGCCTGCCTGGATATCAAACGGACCCTCCAGGTCCACGTCCACCCTCTCGTGAGGACCCAGGGAACGCGTGATCACGTTGGAGGGTATTGCTGCATCTCCACTTCCGTCCTTGGGTAACTGCCCGGATCGTCGCATCTCCCAGACCAGGCTGTGGTCAAAGGTGAGCTGTTCGAGAATATTATCTCTCAGCCGGTAAACTCGACTGTCTCCAACATGTCCGACGATGGCCCCGCAGGGTAACAGCACCAGGGAACTGATCGTGGTCCCCATGTTGTGGAATTCCACATTCTCGGAACCACGACGACGGATTTCGCTATTTGAATTGACAATCGCCTTGCGAAGAGCTTCCGCTGGTGACAGGTCACGGTACTTGTAGTACTGGTGAGAAACACTCTGCGTTGCCATTTCACTGGCCAGTTCACCAGCCGCATGGGCTCCCATCCCATCGGCAACGATGAACAGGTGGCCGCGTTCCTGCCATGAGGCTTCATCGCTCACCAGCACCTCGACGTGCGAGTCCTGGTTGTTCGTACGGCGCATGCCCTGATCGGACAATGCCGTGTAATCGAGCATCGAATCCCATTCTGGGACAACGTCAGCCATGATCATCCAGTGCTTATCTGAGAGAACCTGCCAGTTCGTTCTATTTTAGGACACTTCCCTGCCAACTAGTATCGGTTCACCTTGCGGAGAAACAAAGCGGCGAAGAAGAAAAGCACCAGGTTGCCGATCCAAACACTATAAACCGGTAACTCCCCGATTTTTGCCCTATCCACTCCAAATTGCATAATAGGATAGTAAACAATCAAGATTGGCAGGAAACAGAGTCCAAAGCTTGTCCAGATATCTGCCGTCCTCAACAAGATGGCCAGGCCTGCTCCGACAAGCACAAATGCCAGGCAACTGAAGCCGTTTGCCCATCGGCGCCAGATTTCGGTATTGAGCCGGTTGAGCTTGAAATTCTGCCAGCCCAAGTGCTCGTAGCGATCATTCCATTGTTCATCGTGGAGTGCCGCGAAATCCCCTGTTAGCATCTGGTAGGCTGCCGTCGCCGCCATCGCCTGTTGATGCTGCTGGATTTCTGATCTCTGGGCAACTACCTGTACCGGAATGTCACGCATCGCAATCTGCGATGGACCCGGTTTTGATGCGTTCTCCCCCGAGATGGCGGAGAGCGGGAGTTCGTATTCCAGCAGGTCCGGCCACTGTCCATGGGTACTGCTGCCAATGTCAAACTGTGTGTTTTCGATCATGATCTTGAGGCGATTACTTTCCGGGTTGAAACGCAGTTCCGCCTGTTCGGCTACCAAGGTTACTGGCGGAGAGTCCCCATGTGCATGAAAACAAATCGTAGGGCGTATCAGCTTCCGACCCTTGACCTGTTTCACATGGATTGAAAACCGACGGGTTGAATACGATTGCTGGCTGCGAAGGGTGCCATAAGCAATTTCCTCGACCGATTGCAGGATCACGCGGTTTATTCCCTGACGCCCCCAGGAGACAGCAACATCATTGAACCAGACAGCCGTAAGACTGACGGCAAACGCCAATACCATCGCGGGCCAGACAACCACAAGCGGAGAAATACCGATGCTCTTGATCGCAACAATTTCATTGTCCGCCGACATGCGGCCATAAACCGAACAGGCTGCAAACAGCATTGTTCCAGGGATCGCAAAACGGAGCGCGTCGGGTAGAAGAAAGGGGATCAGTCTCAGGACAGGTAACGGCCCCATCCCCTCGACCACCGCGCGTTGCACCAGGCCCACGAGAAGCATCAAGATCGTCATCGCAGCGAGGACGGTGAAAAAGACCTTGATCAGCTCGAAGAAAATATACCGAGTGATCTGTCGCATCAATCCGGTCCCATCCTTGAAGCACGAAGGCCTGGCAGCCTCATGCCGCTTTCCAGCCTTTTTCGGAAGGGCTGACTTTACCAGTTTTCGCCAACTGTGGAAATCAGGATTTCTGGTCTGAGCGAAACGGCCTATACCAGTTTGTTTGGAATTGACCTGAAACGTACCCCCGGATATCGTTTGCAGGCTGTGCCTATTGCCCGGAACACCTGTAATCGCCCCTTTTTCAGGAGAAAGCGACCCTTGTCCAGCAGGCAGTCATTTTCCGAGTCCGATCGAAGCACCCCCTGTAATCTTTGTGGTGAAAGACACTTCCTCCGGGCAGCAGATCTCGATCGGCGAGGCAATCCCCTGGAAACGGTTCTCTGCCAGAACTGCGGACTGGTCTCCCATGGTTCCATTCCCAGCGATGCAGAGTTGTCGGAATACTACGAGGGACAATATCGTGATGACTACCATGGTGAGTTCACCCCCTCCCCCTACCGTGTCCTGAGAGAATGGAAACGTGGTGAACAGCTGGTGGACATGCTTGGCCATCGAATTCCACATTCAGCACAGGTCATGGAAATCGGTTCCGGAATCGGCTGCACCGTCAAGAACTTCGACCTTGCTGGTTTCCAGGCAAGCGGAATTGAGCCTGGACGGGGATTTTGTCAGTTTTCACGCGACCAGTTGCATGCCGAGATCCAGCAATCCTCGCTGGACCAGCTCGAGGGAAAGGCCAACCAGCAACTTGTTTTGCTCGTGCATGTGCTGGAACATCTGAACGATCCTTCGTCTGCACTACGGAAACTGCGCCAGCTCATGGCTACCGATGGACTCTGCTACATCGAGGTACCAAATTTCTCTGCCCCCCACGCGGCCCCCGGCAAACAATTCCATTTCGCCCACATCTACAATTTCACACCTGCCACCCTCACGATGCTTGCCCAGGCAAATGGGATGGTTGTCAGGCAGCTCTTCTCGTCAGCTTCGGACAAGAACCTGCAAATCCTGCTTGCCCGGGGACCCCTTCCTGCAGAAGGGGAGACACTCGATGTGGATAGCACGTCCTTTTCGCTCTCGCTCCGGGCACTCACACAATACAACTCGCTGGGCTACCACCTCCGCTGGCGATATCTACGGGACCGGGCCAGTACCCTGCTCCGACATGCGGGAAACCGCTGGCGTGCATCAGCTCGACTTGAAAACCTGCTCCTCCGGTGCCAGGGGATGACAACCGAAACGAGACCATCTCGCCAGGCAGCCTGACATGACAAGAGGCTTCCTGCCAGAGTGACAAAACATGCTCTCCCGATGGCCAATCCGATCCAAGTTGCTGCTCTGTATCGGGCTACTCTTCCTGATTCTGGCAGGACTCTCTTTCGGTAGCTTCCGTGGTGTCTACTCTTACCGACGACTGGCTCGCAGCATCAGTCAGCGGGCACGAGAGCTTCCCCTCTCCGGCGACCTCACCAACAGTATCAACCAGCTCCAGGCTGTCGTCGGAAAGAACCCGGCAGATCAACCTGGAAACGATGATCGGCTCCCATCTGATCGTCAGATCGAAAAGTCCTTCCAGGTGCAGCACCAGGTGGCAATGCAAGCACTGGTGCAATACCGAAACCAGTTATTGATAGCCAATGCCGACGGCAACATGCTTGGCGACACCAAGCCGGAACTGCAGATTGTCAAACAGATCGAGAATTCCCTGGGCCGACTGGCCGAGGTCAGCTCCGGCACGATGTGGATGACGAGCTCCGAAAAAGTCGACCTGCTTCACGGAGAACTTCATGCCCTCAACCAGCTCGCAAACAACCTTCCAGCTCATCTCCAGCAGCGAATGAACCAGTTCGCCGGCCAGGTGAGGGTGCAATACCGGACATTGATCGTACTCACCTGGATTTCCAGTATTCTCGCCGCGATTGCCCTTTACCAGGTAATAAGGTTATTCAACAAGTGGCTGCTGCGCCCCTTCCAGGTCCTGATCACTGGTTCCCGGCGCGTGGCTGCAGGCGATTTTGACCATCGCATCGAGCTGGATACACATGATGAGGTCTCTGAGCTGGCAGGGGCGATGAATGACATGACATCGAACTTCCAGCAGATTCACGACGAGCTGGACCAACAGGTAAAGCAACGGACTCGCGAGGTGGTTCGCAGCGAACAGCTGGCAAGTGTTGGATTCCTGGCGGCCGGCGTGGCACATGAAATCAACAACCCGCTGGCGGCCATTGCCTGGTGTGCAGAATCACTC
>JAPYUD010000399.1:0-3924 GCA_029936215.1 Pirellulaceae bacterium
GCACGAGACGGTGGGTGTCCGGGCCGATGGAAGCGGCGAGGTGGTCTGGCGAAACGGCGTACGAATCTATGTCCCCTCGCTGCTCGCCTACCAGGATCATGTCTACACCGTCACCGATGACGGGATCGCCTACTGCTGGGAAGCGGCCACCGGCATGGAAAAATGGAAGGGACGACTGGGAGGGGGATTCAGTGCCTCGCCGATCCTCGCCGCGGGGAATCTCTACCTGGCCAACGAAAAAGGCCAGGTCTTCGTGGTCCAGCCGGATCCAGGGAAACTGGTTGAGGTTGCCGTCAGCCAGGTAGGAGACCAGATTATCGCTACACCGTCGTTTAGCGGCCGCCAGGTCTTTATTCGAAGTACCTCGGAGGAAAACCAGCGGCAGGAATTCCTTTATTGCTTCGAAAACAAGAAATCAACTCCCTCGAAAAAATAGCGGAAATGAGAATTCCCGCTTTGCACTAATCGATGCAGACGGCGGATGTCGACGACGGTATTATGGGGGTATTCAGCCCACGATTTTCTAGCCCCTTGGGAAGAACCAGGTGATGACGATGCGGCAACGTGGTAACCAGCATGATCGTGAGCACTCGATGGGAACCGGTGGGTCTCCGTTTGCCCCTGCGCCATGTGACCTGGTACGAGTTGGATCGCGACGCTGGTTTCTGCAGACAGGACTTGCCGGCATGGCTGGCCTGACGCTGCCCCAGCTCCTCCAGCTCAGACAGGCCGGTGCTGCCGGGTCGAAAAGTCCCAGGTCGGTGATCCTTTTCTGGCTTTCCGGTGGGCCCAGCCAACTGGACCTGTGGGATCCCAAGCCAGCTGCACCGCAAGAAGTTCGCGGACCCTTTGGGACGATCCCAACGGCGATTCCGGGAGTTCGGTTTGGGGAACACCTGCCGCTACAGGCCTCGATCGCCGACAAGCTCAATATCATACGCTCGGTTGATTGCAGCTCCAGTAACCACACGCCGATCACGATGCAGGCGGGCAACCCGCTGGCACGCCGCACTAACGACGGCCTGGATGGTGGGGGTTACCCGTCGATGGGCAGTGTTTCCTCGCTGCTGAAAGGCTCCAATGATCCGGACATGCCTGCTTTTGTGGGACTGGCCAACAGCTGGACCTCGGATGTATATGGTGCAGGAGAAATGGGCACGCGTCATGATCCGGTCAAAGGGCTGGGACTGGCGGACAAGTTTCACCTGCCCAAGGGGATCTCGGTAGATCGGCTGCAGGATCGTCGTCAGCTGCAGCGCCAGGTTGATCAGCTGCAACGCGGGCTTGAGAAGGACGACCTGTTTTCGAGTTTCGATCGTAACACGCAGCAGGCATTCGAAATGGTGCTTTCGGGCAAGGTGCAGCAGGCCTTTGACCTGGACCAGGAATCTGACAAGACACGCGACGAGTACGGACGGGTGAGCGTGGGCGAAAAGGCACTGCTGGCCCGTCGGCTGGTCGAGGCCGGTTCGACCTTTGTCCTGGTAAGTGGTGCCTGGGGATATTTTGACCACCACGGAGATGACGTTCGCTGGATGGGTATCGAGAAAGGGCTCAAGCCGCTCACGCCTCGGATTGACCGGGTGTTGTATGCCCTGGTGAACGACCTGGAGCAGCGCGGAATGCTGGATTCCACGCTGGTGCTGATGATGGGTGAATTCGGTCGCACGCCGACAATCAATGAACAGAATGGACGCCATCACTGGACCCCGATCATGTCGATGGTGATGGCCGGTGGTGGGCTGCCCTGTGGGCAAGTGATCGGGAGTAGTGATGCGAAGGGTGGGGAGATCCGCAGCGGCAAGGTGCGTCCCCAGGACCTGGCAGCCACCACCTTCAAGCACCTGGGGATCGACCTGGACTCCCACTGGGTGAATAACTCGGGCCGGCCAGTGCCAGTTGTCACCGAGGGTGGCCGCCCGATCCCCGAACTCTGTTAGTCACTTGACCGTTCATCTCGGTGACATTGTCAGAAAAGGTAACGGGAGCATTGTATGGCCGAGGGAAAACTCGTCGGGATCTGTATCACGCCGGAGGGTGGAGCTACCATGCAGCCGGTGGACCAGGTTGAAGCGATTGCCGGCAAGGGCCTGGTGGGGGATCGCTATGCCAGCTGTAACGGTTCGTTCCAGACCGGGGATGTGGTCGCACCGGCGGAGGAACTGACGCTGATTGAAGAGGAAGCTCTCCAGGGAGCCTCGGCAGAATATGACCTGGTGATCGCGCATGCTGCCACGCGGCGCAACCTGCTGACGCGGGGAGTGGCACTGAACCACCTGGTGGGATGTGAGTTTCGAGTTGGCGAGGTGCTGCTGGCGGGAATCGAGCTGTGCGAGCCCTGTAGCCACCTGGAGAAACTCACCTGCGAGGGGATCCGGGAATCGTTGGTACACCGGGGTGGCCTGCGTGCCCGTATTCTCGAGGGGGGCACGCTCTCGCGAGACGATCCGGTTACTCCTGTGGCGGGTTAAAACCGGGTTCCTTCTACTCGCCTCCCAGGCAGACGATCGTGCCGGCCCGGGTGACGATGAACAGCTTGCCATTGGCAGCTGCCATGCCATCCCAGATTGGCAGGCCTTCAAGCTGGCTTACCTTGCGGGCCTCGCCTGTCTCGGTCGAGAGCACCATCAGGGTCGCTCCCTCGCTCCCCTCCAGGACCGCATCCTGGTGGGCCAGCTGCTGCTCGACCTGTTTGTCTCCGGCCATGATTTTCTTGAAGGACTCCTCGTCGTCGAGCAGGTCCGCCGGCCCACAGACAAACAGCGACTTGTTCGCCAGCACCATGGCCTGCACGTAAAGGGGGATGCCCCGCGTCCAGTCAAACTCGACATACGAGCCACCTCCGGGTGAGCCACGGCCGGTAAAGCGAAACGCCTTGCCAACCTTGCCAGGAGCAGGGTTCAGGCCCGTCGGTTGCCCGTGGTTCCCGTTCCCGGAAATGTCCTGGGCCTTGCCATCTTCAAAAGAACTGCCAAAGACCAGCGTGGCGTTTTCGATCGTCGCCTTGGGATCCTTGAAGCGGCGGGCCACGTCCTCGGCGGAGACCGTACCATGGTAGACCCGTACCTCGTCAATCAGGCCGGTAAACGGATAGGGCACCTTGTAGTTGCCGACTGCTCCCCCCTCGTCGGCACCAATTTCCATTGGCTGGAGTGGATCGGCTCGCAGCAGGTCCGGGACCTTGCGGGAACCAGCCAGCTGGCCATTGACATAAAGTTCGATTTTCTTGTCCGCGGTAAGCACGCCGACCAGGTGAGACCATTCGCCGGCCACCGATTGTGCTGCCGTGACGGCGACCATTTGAGACTTGGCACGCAGGATGAACTGCGGTTTGCCACCCTTGACGATCAGGGCATAGCCATCGGTGGGGCCTCCACGGGACACCACCACGCCATTTGCCTTGCCAGGCTGGGCCCAGGCTTCTACTGCCAGTGCCGTGCCGATGGGATTCTGGCTCTTGGTTTTTGGCACGCGGACCATGCTCCCGCCACCTGGCGTGGGGGCATCGGGTGCTTCCTTACTGGTCGCGAAGACCTGGTGTTCCATGGTGGTGGTCCAGCGGAGGTATTCCGGTTTACGGCCAAACCCGTAAACCCGTTCCGCATCGTTGACGATCAGCCGCCCGGAGGGAGCAAACCTGCCTGCCTGGTAATAACCGCCATGGCCGCCGGCGAAGTTCTTTCCGTAGACCCAGTAGCTGCGATGGAAATACGAGTCATCCAGGTAGCCGGTGGGAGAGAAAAGATGCACGCCCGTTCCCTTTTGGGCAGCCCCCTGCTGGGCCGGTACGCCGGAGACCGGACCCACGTCCTGACGTTTGCCGTCCAGATCAAACCGCTGTGACCGCATGTAAACGAAGCTGCCGTCGCTGGAGAGAATATCGGGCAGGCCTGCTGGCATGTTTAGTACCTGTAGCCGGTCCTG
>JAPYUD010000400.1:0-3921 GCA_029936215.1 Pirellulaceae bacterium
GCTTTCCTTCCGTTGTGCCGAGGCGGAGGACGGAATCACCCTTACCAGTCCGTCATTGACGCACAATGACGTCACTTACCGCGATCCCCGGGACGCGGCAATCCGACAGGTCAAGGCGGCCCACTGGGGTGAGGCGGCAGTCGACTGGGGAGGCTATATTGCCGGTAACGCCCAGCCGCCGGACGAGACCCCCTTTGATCGCCGGCAAAACATTTTTTGCTTTATCCTGAACAAGGACAAGTAAGTCGATCTACTACACGGGCATTACCCCCAGCGAGGATTTTCCATGCGACCCCTGACCTCTTCCCTGCTACTCCTGGCCATCACCCTTTCTCCCCTAATGGAGGCGCGCGGAGAGCTCAAGGCCGGCGCGGCGATCGTCGACATTACGCCCGCCCAGCTTCCGGTGATTGTCAACGGTGGCCTGGTGGCCCGCACCGTTGATAACGTCGGGACAAAACTCAACGCACGGGCCCTGGTCCTGGATGACGGAACGACCCGCCTGGCCATCGTGGTCGTCGATAGCTGCATGACGCCCCGTCCACTGCTGGACGAGATCAAGCAGCTTGCCTCGGAGCGAAGCGGGATCCGGCCTGACCGGATGCTGATCTCCGCCACCCATACCCATTCGGCCCCCTCGATCATAAACAACATGGTGGCCGCCGACCCGACGTATGTCCCCTACGTGCGGCTGAAAGTCGCCGAGGCGATCATTACGGCCGCGGGTAACCTGGAACCGGCCCGCGCGGGCTGGGGTTCGCTCCAGGCCCCCAAATTCACCGCCCTGCGGCGCTGGATCTACCGGCCCGACCGGATCGCCAACGACGTTTTCGGCAACCCCACGGTTCGGGCCACGATGCATGCCGGCAGCAATCTCGAAAACGTGACGGGCATTTCCGGCCCGGAGGATCCCGAGCTGTCGGTCATCTCCATCCAGTCGACCGCCGGCCGCCCACTGGCCCTGCTCGCAAACTTCTCAATGCACTACTTCTCAGGCGAGAAGGGACTGAGTGCCGATTACTACGGCCTCTTTTGCCAGGGGATCGAATCAAGCCTCGCCGGTGGACAGGCCAACAACGATCCCCCCATGGTGGCGATCATGTCCCATGGCTGTAGTGGTGACGTCTGGCGACGGGACTATTCCCTGCCACCGGAGGAGCGTTACGAACCGACAATCAGCGAGTATGCCCACGACATGGTCCAGCTGGTCCTGGCGGCGCACAAGAAAATCGAACATCGTGCAGACCTGGACCTGGCAATGGCCGAGCGTCGAATGCAACTTGACTACCGTGTGCCGAACCAGCAGCGACTCACCTGGGCTCGTCAGATCGTGGAAAAAATGGGTGATCGGGAACCCACCGACCAGGTGGAAGCCTATGCCCGTGAACAACTGATCCTGGACGAGCGGAAAACAGCAGAGGTCGTTGTGCAAGCTCTGCGGATCGGCTCGATGGCGATCACCACCACCCCCACCGAAACCTATGCCCTGACCGGGCTGAAGATAAAACTGCAAAGCCCGCTCGCCAAAACCATGGTACTGGACCTGGCCAATGGCGCCGACGGATATATCCCTCCCCCGGAACAGCATGTGCTGGGTGGCTACAACACCTGGGAAATGCGGGGTGCCGGCCTGGAGGTGGAGGCCGAGACCAAGATCACCCAGGCCCTTCTAGAACTGCTTGAAGAGACCACCCGCAAGCCCAGGCGGGCCTTCCGACAGACGCGCGGCCCAGTCGCCAATGCCACGCTCAAAGCCCGGCCGGCGGCCTACTGGCGGCTGGACGAATTCGACGGACGCCGCGCCGCGGATTCCTCGGGGAACAATCGTGACGGGCGCTTTGAACCGGGAGTCGTATTCTTCCTGGACGGGCCCGCTTCAGAGCATCTTTGCCTTGGTGGTGAACAGAACCGCGCGGCCCATTTTGCCGGGGGCCGCATGGCATCCCGGGTAACAGGCCTGGGAGATCATTACTCGGTCGCACTCTGGTTCTGGAACGGCATGCCGGCCGAGGCGCGGTCGCTAAGCGGATGGATGTTCTCGCGGGATCGGGCCAGTGGTCTGACAACCCGGGGAGATCACCTGGGACTGGGAGGCACAATAAACGGAGGGAAACTGATCTTTCAGCACGGCCGCGAACAGCGTGCGTCGGGCCAGACCACGATTCCCCGCTGGACATGGAATCACGTGACCATGGTGCGCGCGGGGGATATCGTAAAAATCTACCTCAACGGGAACCCTGAGGTGGAGATCGAGGTGCAGTCACCCGTGGATTTCCCTGTGCCCTTTGACCAGGTTTTCGTGGGGGGTCGCTCGGACCAGCAATCCGGCTGGGAAGGTCGACTGGATGAGGCGGCTATTTTTGACCGGGCATTGACCCCCGCCGAGATTCGCACGCTCGTCCCCTGAGAAACACCCGAGCATTACGGTGAGGGGAGTCCGGGACCACCCCGCTGCTGTTTAAACAACCGCTGCGATTCACTGAAGAGGTCTTCCATGATCGTGGCGCCATGGCGATTTCGTATTTCTTTTTGGATCACCTCGTTCCAGCCCTGCACCTGCTGGATAAATCCCTCTTCCGGCAGCTCGCCTGGCCGGACCAGCTGCCACTGGACCTGGCAACGCTCCTCGAGCAGGTCGGTATAAATATTGTGGCCCGGTGGATACGGAAGCGGGGGATATTCCTTGAGCACGAGAGGATCGCCACGCTCAATGGACTGGTGTGCGGAGGCGGCACCGACCTTGCGAGCCTCGTCCTTCGTTGTACGAGCGGACGATTTCTTCTGATGCTGGCAGCCGGCCAGACCGGCCAGCACAAACAGGATCACCAGGGCCTTCTCCATGGCGACCTCCTACTTTTGAGTGCCGCGGTGATAATCCCCGGTACTCTGGTGCGGGGTCAGCGGCCAGTCGTCCGTTCGAAATGGATAAGCCGGAAGCTCCAGGTGGTTCATCAATCGGCCCACTGGCAGGTTTGACCAGGCATAGCGCACCGCCACCGGCTGCTGGACCTCGTCGGACCAGACAACCAGCTTCTCCACGTTCTCCTCCCGGATCACCCGCACACGGGCATGGTGGAATTCACGGTCGTCACCAGCGATATAGAAACCCACCTCGTCGTCCTTGTCCAGCCGCAGCCCCCGCGAGGTCTTCCCGTTAAAGCTGATCACCAGTTTTCCATCGCGAACCTCGTGAGACTCGTAAATGGGGCCCTTCCAGGAAAGTGGCTGCCGGCCATCAATATCCTTCCGCATGTAGACCTCGCTCAGGGCCCAGCGGGCTGAACGATCTCCCACCGGCTGTTTGGCCCCCGGGTGGATGCTCTGATTGGAATTCGTGTCGTAGGTCACGATCAGGCCGCTCTTCTCGGTACGCTGCCAGACATCAAACTGGATCTCGCGGATGACGTTGGTGTGGTGGTTCATGTCGTAGGTCATGCTTCGGCGGTTACTCCAGCCGGCAATCTGGATAATTCCAAAAGGGAGTTCGCCAAACCTCTCCCGCCACTCCTTGATCACCAGTGGCAGGGTCTGCGGGTAGGGCTTCCAGGAGACCCCGAAAGAATTATTTTCACCCTGGTAAAAGAGAATCCCGCGGAACACGAAGTCGCGGATCGGGTGGATCATGCCGTTATACATGCCAGCCGGATGTCGCTGCTTGCTCGGATCCTCGTACTGTCCGGCGTTGGGACGGCCCGCAACCCGCTCTCCCTTTTTCAGAGCCTCCTCGTTGTCCTTTTCCCACGTCGCCTGGGCCAGCTCGTATGCCTTGCGGGCCCCTGCTTCTCCGCCAAATGTCTTCCAGTGGGCAAGCCGCCGCTCGTAATCCTCAAAGTAGGGTTGCATGGTCTCAAGCGGCCGGAGTTTCTCCTCGGATACCCAGTGCTGGGCCATTGTCCCTCCCCAGGAGACATCGACCAGGCC
>JAPYUD010000401.1:0-3913 GCA_029936215.1 Pirellulaceae bacterium
ACATTGTCTCGGCAGCCGGTTGCCGAAAACAATATAGCACATCCTGGCGCACGGCCGGGGCGGTCAGCGATCGAAGTAAATGGCGATATAGGGGAGAACATCGGGTGGCCCCATCACCGTCAGCTGGTCCCCAAGCCGAAGGTTCATGTAACCATGGGAGACGAGGGCATGGCCGTCGCGCGTGACCGACAGGATTGTCACACTGTGGGGGATCTTCAGGTCCCGAATTGGCACCCCATCCAGGATGCGGTCCCGAACTTCCATTTCCTCCACCTCCTGTTCCGGATCCAGTCCCAGCAGGATCGATGTAGCCGTCGGCGACGTGACGAAGTGTTCCAGCAGGCTAACCATCGATGTCTTGGGATCCAGCACCAGGGCACCCAGGTCATGGCAGCGTTTTCCATGGGTGATGCTGTCGTCGAGCCAGACAACCACCTTGTCTACCCCGTACTTGTCATAGTTGAGTTCACAAACCTGCAGGTTCTCCTCGTCCGTCAACAGGCTGATAAGTGCATCGGCATGGAGCATATCCAGCGAATCCATCGATTCCGCTGATATATTCGGCAGAGTCACCACGGTAATCCCCGGCCTGTCGATTTCCTCTTCAAGTTCGGCATCCACCACGACCAACGTTATTTCCCAGGCATGCTGGAGAAGTCGATCAGCCAGCATCAAAGGTTGTCCCGTCTTGTGGCCAAGGATCACGGCATCGCGAGTACCGTCGAAAGGCTGGCCGGGGGCGCGGGCCCGACTCTCGCCGACAATGGAAATAACCCATTTAAACAGTGGTGGACCAATCACCTGGTTAATAATGATTGCCGCCAGCAGGATCGTCGCCAGTTCCGTTCCCCAGGGGATAAAATCAGACTGCCTGGCAATCTCTCCTGCCAGTCCAATCCCGACGCCGGCCTGGGTAATATATCCCATCCAGCTCACCCAGTTGTGTTGTGCCGTGTCACCTGCCACCATCCCTCCGGCAAGGCTCCCGATGAATATGGTGACCATGCGAATGAGGACAAGCAACATCGCAATCTGCCAGGTTTGAGCAAGGACTCCAACCTCAAGAGAGGCTCCCGTCAGCGTGAAAAACGCCAGGTAGACCGGTGGTCCAACACGATGCAGGATCAGTGAAAATTCACTCCGGTAAGTGCTGAAGTTGGTCACCAGGATTCCCGCGATCATGCAGACCAGAAGCGGTTCAATGAAGATCTTGTGGGACCACTGCTGGCTGCTCCATACCGCCAGCCAATCTGCAAAAATAAAGGTGAAAAACCCGAGTGAAACGAGAAGACTGCTTTTCAATACTCCACGAATCCGGAACCGTAAAACCAGAACAATCAGTTGCCAGAGGATGACACCACAGGTAAGCGACATCCCCAGTTCGAGCAGCAAGAGGCCAAGAAAACTGAGATCAAATGGAATTTCTTCGAAAACCGCATGGGCGAATTCCGATCCGACAGCAAACATGATGATCACGATCACATCCATGATCACCGTGACGCCAAGGATGGTATGGGTGACTGGCCCCTTGGCACGAAGCTCGCTGACAATCGCAATGGCCGACGAGGGAGACCGGGCAACCAGGATAATACCCGCGAGCACCGAGATAGCAAATCGACCGAACGGCGGCAGGTCAGCCATCACGGGGACATAACTCGTCAGGAAATACATCCCGGCGGTGCCTCCCACGAACGTCGCCATTTGTCCAATCGTTACACAGGCAATACTCCGGAACCTGTCCCGGTATTCCTTCAGCCGGAGCTCATTCCCCGCCGCCAGCGCGATGACCGCCAGGGCAATCTGGTTGACGAAATTAAGTGAATCGACTGCTCTGCGTGAAATCACTCCGAGGATATCCGGGCCGGTAAGGAATCCCACCACCAGGAACCCGGTGATCAGAGGCAAATGAAAGCCCGAAAAAAGCTTGCCAATCCGGTTCGAGGCAAGCAGGATTACCACAAATACAGCGATGCTGGGGAAAAGCACCTGCCAAAAGTCCACTAGTAGCGAAGGTATTTCCATAATTCAAAGCTTCAGTCGACGATCGGTCTCACCTGGATGATCCCCAGGTAAAGAACGCGAATGCCGTCCGTAGAGTCACTTTTTCTCTAGCTTATCTCTGTTGTTAATGTATAAGAATGCCGAAACAGCCTTCCCGATGGAAGGTCAATTTCATCATCCATCACAAAAACTCACGCTTCTCTCTCTTTCCGCGGAGTGTTAAGATAAGACTACCTTGCAGACACACCCTAACCAAAGGATGTCGCACATGTTACGTATCACCATGGCCACACTGGTGACTCTCATTGTTGCTCCAGGTCTCAACGGCCAGGATGCCAAGAAGGATTCACCGCAGGCCCAGTACCAGGCACTGGTTAACGAGTTTCGCCAGGCCCAGCAGGATCTTTCCAAGGCCTTCCGGGCTGCCAAGACCCCCGTGGAGCAGAACGCGTTGCGCCGCCAGATGAGCACCATTGGTGTTGGTTACACGCCCCGCTTCATGAAACTCGCCAAGGACCATGCGGATGACCCGGTCGCCTTCGATGCCCTCAGCTGGATCGTCACTGGTGCCAGCCGGTTTGGAGGCAAGGACGCCGGTGAAGCACTTGAGCTGATTGCCACAAACCACATCAAGGACAAGCGACTTGCCCAGATCAGTGAGCGAATTCGCATGAGCAGTCTTCCCCAGGCCCCTATGTTCCTGGAAACGGTCCTGGAAAAGAGCCCCCATCGCGAGGTTCGGGCACAGGCCTGCTACAGCCTGGCAACCCAGTTCAAACGATCCGCCGCTCGGAACCCCGAAAACCAGGCTCGCGCAGAAAAGCTGTTCGAGCGAATCATCCGAGAATTTGCCGACGTCCCCAGCCGCACCAGAACACTGGGGACGCTGGCCAAGGCAGAACTGTTCGAAGTCCGTAACCTGGGAATCGGCAAGACCGCTCCCGATATCGATGGTACCGACCTGGACGGGGAAAAGTTCAAACTCAGTGATTACCGCGGAAAGGTCGTGGTGATTGACTTCTGGGGGCACTGGTGACCGCCCTGCCGGGCCATGTACCCACACGAGCGGTCGCTCGTGAAACGGCTGGCAGACGAACCTTTTGCCCTGATCGGCGTGAATAGTGACAGGGACCTGGATGCACTTCAGGTAGCTCTCAAGAAGGAGAACATCACCTGGCGTTCATTCTGGAACGGCGAGAAGGGCACAAGTGGCCCAATCTCGACCGCCTGGAATGTCCGGTCCTGGCCAACGATCTACGTGCTCGACCAGGATGGCGTGATTCGCTACAAGAACGTCCGCGGAGAAAAGATGGACGCCGCGGTCGACACGCTGCTCAAGGAACTCAAGGCCGCCGGAAAGTAAGAAAGCCGGAACGGTCCAGGATGCTTATCTCTTCCGCCGGGAACGGTCTGCGCGGACCGAGGCCGGTTCCTGCGGAGCCAGTTGCTGGCTACCGAGAAACGCAAACAGGTTCTCGGCAGCGGCCCGGTGTCCCGCATGGTTGAGGTGCCCGATGCCGTTAAAGAACAGCCACTCGTCCTGCCGTGTTGATAATCGTGCCGGAGCCCGATGGCGAAAATCCTTGGCCATCAGCAGGCAGGGAATCCCCCCCTGCTGGCAAATCCCCGCAAGACGCTCACTGGGATACAGCGGATCGAAATCGCTGCTCTCTGGAAGACGCTCTCCAAGCTCTCTCTCCAAGTCCCTGTAAACCTGGATCGCACAGGGGACGGCCATCACTACCAGCTGGCATCCATCCTGGTCTGTCTCCCGGTCAAGTTGTTGAAGGATCGCAGCTGTCAGGTCCCAGGCCCTTTGCATCTTTTCCGGTTCCTGGCCCGCGAAGATCCAGTCAATTCGAGACGGTTGATCAGCCCGTTGCCGGAGTTCCTTGATCAGGCGATTGGTACG
>JAPYUD010000402.1:0-3572 GCA_029936215.1 Pirellulaceae bacterium
TTGCAGTATTACGAGCAGGACATGGGGACCTTTCCTGCGACCGAGTTGGGTCTTTCAGCTCTTCGCGTTCAGCCCACCGATCCTGTTGGATCGGGCCGCTGGGCCGGGCCGTATGCCCAGAAGGAGATTCCACCTGATCCCTGGGGGAACGCCTACCAGTACGTGCTGGAGACCGACCCGATTAACGGGGCGGGAGGATTTAAGATCTGGTCCAATGGAAAATCGGGTCAGTCCAACGGCACGGAGGACGAGGGTGGTGATGACATCGCGGTCTATTCCTACAAGTAGGTTGCCGTTGATTGAAATATCCTGACTGGCGAGAGAGGGTGCGCTATGTATCGGCCGGTGGAGAAAATGAAACGCGGCCCTGGTCGAAAACGATCCAGAGGCTTCACGCTCTTCGAGGTCCTGCTGGTGATGGCCCTGATCATCCTGATCGGTGCCCTGGCGATGCCGGGTTTCAGCCGAACGTTCGAGAACCAGCGACTGCGGGAGGCCGGGGACATCATCCGGACTGCCTGGGCCAAAGGCCGGATCGAGGCGATGAAGTCGGGTCGAACGATGCTCTTTCGTCACGAGATCGGTAACAACCGGTACCTTCTTGAACCCTGGCATGGGAACGATGAGTACCTCGAGCTGGGGGATGCAGCGGCCTCGACCATGATGCTGGTGGATGAGCAACTCGGCTTGGACCAGTCGAAAACCTCCAGCGAGGACGACCGCTTCAGCCTGGTGACGTTCGGGCGAATTCACACACTTCCGGAGGGGATCAAGTTCTTCGACTCGGCCCAGGAAGTGGATGCTCGCAACCTGTACCTGATCCAGCAGATGGGGATGGATACCACGCTCAACACCTCCTACGAGTGGTCGCCACCGATCCTGTTTTACCCCGACGGAAGTGCCTCGCAGGCCCAGTTGCGGCTGACCAACTCAACCACACAGCGTTTCGTGCAGCTGCGGCTGCGCGGCCTGACCGGTATTGCCTATGTTTCTAACATCCTTGTGGCAGCTGAATTGCAAGCGGTGTCGCAATAGGAGCCCAGTGACGATGATTCGCCAGTTTTCCAGATCGAATTCCTGCCAGCGGCAAGGCCTGTCGCTGCTGGAAGTAATCCTTGCGCTGGCGATCCTTGGTATCTCACTGGCAGCGATCGGTGAGCTGATTCGCGTCGGTGCACGCAATGCCGAGGTGTCGAGAAAACGTACCACTGCCCAGTTGCTCTGTGAGAACAAGCTCGCCGAGATCAAGGCTGGCTGGCTGGGGCAGTCGGTCGTGATTACCACGGGCCAGAAGATGCGACCACAGCCGGTGGGGCCGGTCGAGTTTGAGCCGCATGAAACAGACCAGCCCTGGGTGTATACCGTGACCGTGGAGATGGGAGAAACGGACGGCTTGCTGGTGGTGGAGGTGATCGTGGAGGAGGTCACCGAGGCTTATCGGCCATTGAGATACTCGCTGGCGATGTGGATGATTGACCCCGAACTGGAATGGCTTCAGGAGCAGGCTGTCGAGGCGGCCGAGGGGGGGACAGGTGGCTAGTATTTCTTCCTTGCGCACTAGAAAAATGACCGATCGGCGCGGGCTGACGCTGATGGAGCTGTTGATCTCGCTGGTCCTGACCGGTGTTACCCTGGTGTTGATCAGCACGGCCATGGACCTTCACCTGCGTGCCCTTGATAAGCGGCGATCGCGGGCCGAAGAGGGCCAGTTGGCACGAGCACTGCTGCAGCGGATCGGTAATGACCTGCGCAGTGCGGTCCAGTTCAGCACGATTGACATGGAAGAAGGGCTGGGAGGATTGGACAGCGGGGCGCTGATGGACCTTGCCGGGAGTGCCATTGCCTCGGGCGATATCGAGTTGGGGGATGTCAACATGGGGGCGTTGCTCGGTGGCGGCGAGACGGAGGAGCTGACCAGCAGTTACACGCCGGATCTGGTCAGTAACCTGGAGCCACCGGTCTACCCGGGTCTCTATGGCAACCAGTACGAGATGCAGATTGATATCAGCCGGCTACCACGGGTGGAAGAATACCAAGCGCTTTTCCTCCAGGAGGATGCCTACTCGCTGGTGGATATTCCCAGTGACGTGAAGACCGTCACTTATTATGTTCGCCCACTCACCCAGACGCTGGGGCAGGGGACGAACGAGATATTCCAGGATGAGTCGGGGGCTGCTGGCCTGGTGCGTCGCTACCTGGACCGTGCCGTGACGAATTTTGCCTACGTGAGCGGTAATATTGACGGACTGATGCGGGAAGAGAAGCTGCTTGCCCCGGAAGTGATAGGCATCCAGTTCCAGTATTTTGATGGCCAGCAGTGGCTTCCCGAATGGGACACGGAGATCATGCAAGGTCTGCCCGTGGCTGTCGAGGTGCTGCTGTTGATGACATCCAGTTCACCCCACGACAGCGGTGGCATCATGACGAACCTCTCGGTTGTTGATCTGGGGGGGGACCTGGATCCGAATGCCTCGGTGGTTTCGTACCGGCTTGTTGTTCGGCTCCCGGTCGGCATTGTGCCGGAAGTGAATGAGGACGATGGCATGGAGTCACTCGGCCTATGAAAAACTCACATCGCTATTCTCGAAACGGCAAACCTTCGCGGCGGGGAGTCGTGTTGTTGATCGTGCTGGTGGTGCTCGTCGTGCTGACCTTCAGTGCTTTCACCTTCACGGACCTGATGCGGACCCATAACGCGGCAAGCGACCTGGCCGGCCAGCAGGTGCAGGCACGTATACTGGCCGAGTCCGGAGTCGAGGCGGTTCGCCTGTTCCTGATGCAGACGCCGTCAATGCAGGCCGAGGCGGGGGGGCATTATTACAACACACTCTATTTTCAGGCGCGGAACGTGCTTCCCGACGTGGACCCGGAACGGGTGGGGAATTTTACCGTACTTGCCCCGATGGTCGATGAAATGGGCAACCTGGCAGCGGTCCGTTACGGACTTGAAGATGAATCCGCACGCCTCAATGTGAATATCCTGCCGCTCGCCGACGAACTTATTAGCGAGGGGGGACGGACGCTGCTTACCGCCTTGCCAGCAATGACGGATGACATTGCCGATGCCATCCTGGACTGGATTGACGAGGATGATGAAACACGGCCTTTTGGTGCCGAGCGTGATTACTACGAGCAACTTGATCCCCCCTATACCTGCAAGAACGGTCCGCTCGACACCGTTGAGGAACTTCTGTTGATTCGTGGTGTCACGCCGCAGATGCTGTTCGGCAAGGATAGCAATCGTAACGGCATGCTCGATGCACATGAATTCAGTCCCCAGACGACGGCCACGGTGATGGACCCGACGGCGATGGCCGCGCTCACCGATGAGACATTTGATCCGCTCACCGAGGGGTCGCTGGATCGTGGCTGGAGCGGCTACCTGACACTCCATAGCCAGGAGTTGAACACAAATATTAACGGTGAGAAACGTATCTTTCTTAATACGGATGACCTGCAATTACTCCACGAGGACCTGAATGCCACCTTTGGTATCGAGGTCGCTAATTTTGTCATTGCCTACCGACAGGCGGATGGCGATTACAGTGGTGAGGAAGAGGGGGTCCAGGCGA
>JAPYUD010000402.1:3582-3913 GCA_029936215.1 Pirellulaceae bacterium
GGACAAGCTGGCACCGGCAACCCGCACCCTCAGCCAGGTACTGGACCTGGTGGATGCTCGGGTGGAATTTCCCTCCCCCGACGGGGAGGGAATGCTGATACTCAATTCCCCGTTTCCCCTTTTGGCCATGGGGGGTTTTATCGACAAGATGATGGACAATATGTCTATCAGTGAAGGCAGAACGATCCCGGGCCGTTTGAACATCAACCAGGCCCCCCGGTCGCTGTTGATGGGGATCCCGGGGATGACCGAGGAGATCGTGGAGGGGATCCTGTCAAACCGGGTCCTGGATCCGAATTCCAGTGGCTTGACGCCGCAGGATCACGAGACC
>JAPYUD010000403.1:0-3906 GCA_029936215.1 Pirellulaceae bacterium
AGCGGGTCCTGAGCCGGAGAGACCGGTCACCGCATCCATCTGGTTTTCCTGGACCTGGATAGCAATTCCGACGGATTCCAGCAGGTCCTGAACCCGCTGGCAATCCTCGCTGCCAACCGCGTCGGTGCAGCTGAATGCGGATGCTCCCTGGCCAACAAGGCAGGGGGTATTGGGCATCACCCGTATGACCCGATCACTCCCCAGCGCCTCGACAAGGCTGGCAAGCTGAATACCGGCGGCGATGGAAACCACCAGTGTCCCCGGGTTGATTTGACCAGCAAGTCTCTCCAGAACCACCGGCATGACCTGGGGTTTCACGGCCAGTAACAACAGCCCCGCCTCGGTCGCCACCGACCGCTCATCATCCAGTCCGCGGCTGCCAGGAACTGCTGCCTGAAAAGCAGTCGCCGCCTCGAGAGAGGGATCAAAGAAAACGACATCCTCTCCCTCGACCAGCCCTGCCTGCAGGAATCCCCCGGCCAGGGCACGGGCCATCTGGCCAGCTCCCACGATTCCAATTACTTGTGACATTGTTCACTCTCCATTCCCCCAACCCGGAGGGATTCTCCTTTCTATGCTAGGCCAAACCGCCGTGGGGAGGAAGAAGGGAATATCCATCTGGACGCTCCCGGTACAATCTGGGAGACTCCCGCACTCTCAGGAATCAGCGGTCATGCACGAAGGAAAAAGGAAGAGGAAAAAAAGATGCGTATTCGTCTCCTGCTCATAATCTCCGTGGCAAGCTGTGGACTCTTACTTGGACCGACCGCCGAGGCCGGAGATAGCTGGCTTCCCCGCGTTTCCCTTGTTCCCAGCTGGGCGAAATTGCCCCCACCGCCGACACCAGAACAATGCTGGAATGGCTTCAGACGCAGCAGTGAGGAACTGGTCAGTTCCACCATCGCTTTCCCCGGGAAAGTGCTGACCGGTACCCGCGACCTCCTGGTTCCCTGGGCTCGTCCCAAGCCAAAACCGGCTGTCCGGCCACAGGTGACCGGTTCACGTGGATTCACGACGCGTGGTGAGACGACGACCCGTTCCTCATCATGGTCGATTTTCTCCATCCCCTCCTGGATGCAGAAACCCGAGCCCTCGCGGCCCAGTTCCACGATCCAGGGATTCCTTGGGCAGCCGCGGGTGGACTAGCCACCGGGCGACAATCTCTCCACCGCTGTCAATGGCAGCTGAACCAGATCATGTTATACATGAGCATGCTGGAGCGAGGGACACGTGGTTCCCGTCCACCGATTGCTGGTTCGTTGATACTCGGCCATGATCACCGACCTTATCCTGGGTACTGCCGGTCATATTGACCATGGCAAGACCGCGCTGATACGCCGACTCACCGGTGTCGATACCGATCGACTGCCCGAAGAAAAGAAACGGGGCATCACGATCGAGCTGGGTTACGCCCATCTTGAGCTCCCTCCGTTCAAGCTTGGCATCGTGGACGTTCCAGGTCATGAACGATTCGTCCGCAACATGCTCTCGGGGGCAACCGGCATGGACCTGGCGATGCTGGTCATCGCCGCCGACGACTCGATCAACCAGCAGACCCGTGAACACCTGGATATTCTCCGCCTCTTGAGACTTCCAGCCGGGGTCATCGTGATCACCAAGTGCGACCTGGTGGAAGAAGACTGGCTGGAACTTGTCAGCGACGAGGCCCGACAACTCTGCCAGGGAACATTCCTGGAAGATGCTCCGCTGGTTCAGACCAGTGCCGAGACCGGCCAGGGATTTGACCAGTTGCGTGCCCGGTTGCTGGAAGCCTGTGAACAGGTGGCCAGCCGGTACGACGAGGAGGCACTGGCTGGCCCTTTCCGGATGGCGATTGACCGGGTCTTCACAATGGCAGGGCACGGGACGGTTGTCACCGGCAGCGTGACTTCCGGAACCGCCAAGCTGGGGGACTCCCTGGTGATTGAGCCGGGTCATCTCGAGGTCCGGGTGCGTGGCCTGCAAAACCACGACGACTCGGTGGAGAGCATCCAGCGAGGTCAGCGGGCAGCGATCAACCTGGCAGGCATTCACCATGATGAATTAGGCCGGGGGCAGGAACTTGCTTCCCCCTCTCACCTCGAGGCCGACACCCTGGTGACCGCCCGGCTGGAAATGCTCCCCCGGCTCGCCCGCCCACTGAAAGACCGGGCCACTGTCCGCCTGCACCTGGGAACGGCCGAGATCAACAGCACGGTAAAACTGCTGAACAAGGAGAGGCTGGAAACGGGAGAGGAAGGACTTGTCCAGTTTTACCTGCGTGAGCCGGCAGTCAGCGTCTGGGGGCAGCCCTTCGTGCTCCGCACGGAGTCCCCGATGGTGACAATCGGTGGCGGCACGATCCTGGATCCGGCAGCGAGCAAGCTGCGGAATGTCGACGCCGAGGTGCTCGAACAAGTACAGCTCCTCGATTCATCGGAGCCACTGGAGCGAGCGGCCGCAGCCTGCTTTGTGACCGGCCTGAAAGAGCTTACCGCAGAACAACTTCCCTGGCGTACCGGCCTGCATGATATCACGTTGCTCGACCGACTCGTGGAAGCAGGGACGCTCTGGGAGATCCCGGTTTCTCCTACCCGCACCGAGCGGATCCATGTCAGGGCACTCGACAGGTTCTGGGACCGGATGGAATCGACGCTCCAGAAGATGCACGAGGCGGAACCGCTTCGCACCCGTTTTGAAAGAGACCGGTTCCTCAGCCGCTTCGAATACGTCGGCAACGAGATCCTGCTGCGTGCCATGCTTGAGCGGTTTTTCAAGCAGGATCGCATCGTGCTGGAGGAGCGAACGATCGGGCTCAAGGGGAGGGGACCGAAGCTCTCTCGCAACGAACAGCTGCTGCTACGAGACCTGGTAAGCCAGTACCAGCAGGCCGGGATTGAAACCCCATCGGTCAAGCAGCTCACTGCATCCGCTGCCCGGCTGCAATCCTCCGTGCCCGAGCTGATCGCCCTGGCCGCTGCCAACGGCGAGCTGGTCCAGGTCACAGAGGAGTACTATCTGCATGTCGATACCGAGCAGGCATTACGCGATCAACTGGCAACAGCGATGGCGGGCGGGGAGGGGCAGGCGATGAGTGACATACGTGACATCCTGCAAACAACCCGCAAATTCGCCGTTCCCTTGTGTGAATATCTGGATCGTGTCGATTTTACGCGTCGCGAGGGAGATCTCAGGTACCTCAAGCAGGCCAGTGACACTTGATCCATTGCCCGCTGGGGTCGAAGATGGAAGAAGTCAAAAGGCGGTCCATTTTCTCCCCCCCTCTCTCCCTCCATGCCGATGTCGTCCGAGCTGAGAAATATCCCTGCTGTGAACGAACTGCTGCAGCACCCGCTGCTAGTGGAACTGATCCAGCTGCATGGTCCGCAGGTCGTCACGCGACATCTCCGGCAACACCTTGACCTGCTCCGCAACCAGCTTCTTGCCGATCCTGGACAACCAGCAACGACAAGCGATGCGATTGTCATCGAGGTCATTGAGCGAGTTGGAAAGGGGGAGATTCCCTCACTGCGAGCTGTCATCAATGCCACCGGTATCCTGCTCCATACCGGCCTGGGCCGGGCACCGCTGGCGACAGAAGCGTGCGAGGCAATCCAACAGATTGCACGCGGCTATGCCAGCGTGGAAGTCGACCTGGAAAGCGGAAAGCGTTCGCAACGAGTGACAGCGGTCGAGTCCCTGATCCTGCGACTGGTCGGCGGGGAGGCTGCTGCCGTCGTGAACAATAACGCCGGTGCCACGGTACTGGCACTTGCCGCCCTGGCTGCCAACCGCGAAGTGATCGTGTCCCGTGGCCAGCTGGTTGAAATTGGCGGAAGTTTTCGCATGCCGGACGTGATGGCTGCCAGCGGGGCATTGATGCGGGAAGTGGGCACTACCAACAAGACACATCTCGAGGACTACCGC
>JAPYUD010000404.1:0-3902 GCA_029936215.1 Pirellulaceae bacterium
CTGCTGCATCACGTGGTTCTTTTCCGCCGCCGGCAGCCGGCCATGGATCAGACCCAGGCGAAATTCTTCCAGCTCCCCGTTGGCAAGTGCCTCGTAGGTCTGCTTGACGCCGGCCAGATGGCTTTCATCGCTGGCATCGACCAGCGGTGTGATCACGTATCCCTGTCGGCCCTCGAGCAGCTGGCTGCGGAAAAACTCCCACCACCCTGTCCGTTCCTGGGGGCTTGCCAGGCGCGTCTGGACCGGCTGCTGGTCTCCCGGGCCGCTTTCGAGCAGAGAGACTTCCAGGTCACCGAACAGGACCATCGAGACGGTCCTGGGGATCGGCGTGGCGGTCATGACCAGGTAGTGAGGCGCCAACGCGGTTTTCTTGAGTACCGCCCGCTGCTGGACGCCGAACTTGTGTTGCTCATCGATCACCACCAGCCCGAGGGACTGGAACTGGACATCCTCGTGGCCCAGTGCGTGTGTTCCCACGACCAGGTCGATTTCCCCCTCACGGAGCGCGGCGAGTGTCTGCCGGCGGTCGGCCTGCGAGAGGGAACCGGTCAGCGTGGCAATCCGAACCTGGCTTTCGGCCAGGTCCTGCTGGAGTGTGCGGAGATGCTGCATCGCCAGGATCTCGGTGGGCGCCATCAGCACGGCCTGGTGACCGTGGGCAACAGCAAGCAACATGGCGTATTCCGCAACCACCGTCTTGCCACTGCCAACGTCTCCCTGGAGCAGGCGGTTCATGGGAACCTGGAGGGCCATGTCCGAGGAAATCTCGGTGATCACGTGTTGCTGTGCCTCGGTCAACTGGAAAGGAAAACGGTCCAGGATACGCTGGTGGATCTTCTCCGTGGAGGGGAGCGGGGCGGCCTGGCGATCCCGGGAGAGACTCCAGCGGCGAAGGGCCAGGGCAAGTTGTAGGGCCAGCAGCTCCTGGTAGACAAACCGGTATCGTGCCTGCTGGACCTGCTCATGGTCCTGGGGATGATGGATCTGTTCCAGCGCCGGCCCGATGGCAAGCAGTTTTTTTTCGTCCAGCAGGCTCTCGGGGAAAACTTCCTCGATGGTCGGGCCCAGCTGCCGTGCCACGTCCGAGATAATCCGGCGGATATGGAACTGGGAGAGTCCCTCGGTGAGCGGGTAAACCGGCAGGATACGGTCTTCCGGTGGCGACTCTCCCTCCTCCAGGTGAATCGTGCGAGGGTGTGTGACCTCCCATTTTCCGTCCCGTTGCTTGACCTGGCCGGAGACCAACAGCTGCTGGCCGACCTCGAACTTGTCTCGCATGAAGGGCTGGTTGAACCAGATACAGTGCAGGCGTCCGCCAGGATCCTCGACCTGGACAACCAGCATCTGTTTTCTTCTGCCAATGCGGCGGGTGTCGATCTGGGCAACGGTTCCGACGATGCGGGCCGTGGTGTCCTCCTCGAGCTGGTCCACCTGGCACTGCTCTCCCAGGTCCTGGTAATCGCGGGGGAAACAGAAAAGCAGGTCGGCGGCGGTTGCCAGCCCCATCCGCTCAAGCAGGGGGGCTCGGCGCGGCCCCACGTGCTTGAGGGCGTTGACCTCGGTCGACAACTCGATATCAGCTGCCGACTCGTCGGGGTGCTGTTCGGTCATCGTGACCCTTCCCGCATTCTCCCCGCCCTTTTAACGGGCTGGGGCACGGATTGCCTTGGAGGCAATATCCGAGCGGCACCATGCGCCCTGCCAGTGGATCTTCTCGACTGCCTGGTACGCCAGCTGCTGGGCGACGGCAACCGTCTCTCCCAGCGCGGTGACTCCCAGGACCCTGCCTCCGCTCGTCGTCACCTCTCCGTTGTTGATCGTTGTACCGGCGTGGAACACCTTGACCTGGTCGATCGCATCGGCCTGGTCAATTCCCTCGATCACGTGCCCCTTGCTGTAGCTGCCGGGATAACCCTCGCTGGCCATGACCACGCAGACCGAAGCCCGTGAATCCCAGCGTGGAGGGTCAATCTCATCGAGTTTCCCGTCCAGTGTCGCCTCGATTATTTCGACCAGGTCGGACTCCAGCCGCATCAACAGCGGCTGGCACTCGGGGTCGCCGAAGCGGACGTTGTATTCCAGGACTTTCGGTCCGTTGGGAGTGATCATCAGGCCGGCGTAGAGGATTCCCTTGTAGGGATTTCCTGCACGTTTCATCTGGTGAACCGTGGGGACCAGTATCTGTTCCTCGATCCAGGCCTGTAACTCGTTGTCGACCAGCGGGGCGGGGCTGTAAGCTCCCATGCCACCGGTGTTTGGGCCCTTGTCCCCATCGTGGGCTGCCTTGTGATCCTGGGCCGGGGGAAGGGTCACGATCGTCTGACCATCGGTGATTGCCAGCACGCTGACTTCTTCCCCTTCCAGCCGTTCCTCGAGGATGAACTCGTTTCCGGCATCCCCAAAGACTCTCTCCTCCGCGATCTGGCCGATGGCCTCGATTACCTCCTGCCGCTTGCTGCAGACGTAGACCCCCTTGCCAGCGGCCAGGCCGTTGGCCTTGACCACCATCGGAAGCTTTTCCTTTTCATCCGGGTACCTTTCTTTCAGGTGCTGGTAGGCATCGGCCGCGGAATGAAAGAGCACATGGCCGCCGGTGGGGACACCGGCATCGATCAACACCTGCTTGCAAAAGACCTTGCTTCCTTCCAGTCGGGCCGCGGCGGCGGAGGGGCCGAAGACGCGTTGCCCGTTGCTTTCAAAGAGGTCGACAATCCCCCCAGCCAGGGGAACTTCCGGGCCCACCACGGTCAGCCCGATGTTATTTCGCTCGGCAAACTGCAGGAGATTATGGTAATCATCCGCCGGGATATGGATGTTCTCCACCTCGGCTGCGGTGCCAGCATTGCCCGGTGCCACGAAGATCTGGTCCACGCGCGGGCTCTCTGCGATCTTCCAGGCGAGCGCGTGTTCGCGACCGCCACCGCCAATGATGAGTACCTTCATTGCCTGCTTCCTTGGCCTCTGACTTGCATCCTCTCCCCGTTTGGGTAACGGTCGTATTATGCCCACCCGGGTGAGCATTATCGAGAGGGGGTAGGGGGAGTTGACAAGGTAAGGTGAAGTACTACAAATGAGGTCAATTAAGCTTGTGAAATCTATCACAAATTGGCCCTGGACGAAGTTAAAAGGATCTCTTTTCCACCCCTCTCATGGTGGTCAGCCAGGCCCTCCTCTCAGTTATCGGATGGCAACCAGCTGACACGCTGACGGGATCTTCGGCATGGAGCCGGTAAGACGCGATGGCTGACGAAAAAAAAGAACTTTCTATCGAAGAGATGCTGGCAGCAGCCCGTGGCGAAAAGGGTGGCTCCGATGCTGCCCCGACTGAAGAACCGGCTGCCGAGTCCGCTGATGAGCCGGCCGCCGCGGTACAGCCCGCCGGGGAGATGTCGGTCGAGCAGATGCTGGCAGCTGCCCGGGGTGGGAAAGGGGAGTCGGAGAGCGAGTCGGCCGAGCAACCCGATGAAGAACCCGCCGAGGAACCTGACGCTGCCGTAAAACCGGCCGGGGAGATGTCGGTCGAGCAGATGCTGGCAGCTGCCCGGGGTGGGGAGAGTGACTCGAAGCCAGCCAAGTCGAAACCGGCAGGCAAGCCAGCGGCTGCCAAGAAGCCGGCGGCAAAAGAAGCAGCGGAACCTGTGGCAGTGTCCAGCGGTTCACGGGACAGTGGGAGCCTGCTGGGTACTCGCAAGGAAAAGCCTCCCGGCCCGATGACAAATGAACAGGCCCGCGATGTCGGCAAGGCTGCCCCGCAATTGAAGCCGGGTAAAGGTGCCAAGGGGGCAGTTGTTGTGCCGCCGATGCCGGAAAAACCGGCTTATGTGCTTCCCTCAACGACCCCCAGCCAGAAGACCGGGAGTGACCGGCGGGGTTTCTTTTCGACCGTCGGTGGTGTCTTGTTT
>JAPYUD010000405.1:0-3902 GCA_029936215.1 Pirellulaceae bacterium
CTCCGGAAGCGGACCAGGCTTGACCTCGCGTGCCAGGCCGTGTTCCGCAGCAAGGCCATTGGCAATCACCATCCCTCGCGTTGGAAAGGAGGGCATGCGGGCAGTCAACCAGGGACGCGGTTTGTACGCCAACTCGCCAGCAAACAGTTTCTCCATCCACTCGACTCGTAATTTTTCACCCGTCCAGGTAAGCAGTGGCACATTCTCCGGAGGGTGTCCCGCCACGCCCTCTTCAAAAAGAACCTCCGGCCAGTCGGCAAAACGATCATCCCGGGTATGGCAGGCATGGCAACGGAGTTCTTTCATGAACCGCCATGTCGCCTCCACCGAGGCATTCCGTGTCAACGAATCCCCCTGCCCCAAGAGGAAGGCGGCCAGGGCCATTCGCTCGTTCTCGCTCCAGTCAAAAAAAGGAAGCCGGGACGGCGGGTCAGCGGCCATGCAACCCTGTCTCGAACGCCCACCAAACGGGGAAACAACCTGCGCCGATCGTTTCTCCAATTCCTTTCCCATCGGGTGGCATTGAATACATCCAAGCTCGACAACCAGTGCTTTTCCTTTGCCTGCATCGCCTGCAGGTTCTCCGGCTGTTTCGGGCAGCGGTTGTCCTCGAACCCGGACAAAGGCGGCAAGGGCCAATGCCTCTTCCTGGCTTAGCCGCAAATCGGGCATCCGGCTCCAGCGGTAATGGGCCCGGGGAGCCTGGAGAAACAGGGCCATTGCTCCCGGGCGGTACTTCACCCCGGCAAACCACAGTGATGTGCGCTCGAAATAGTCTTCCTTTTCCGGCGGCGTCAGGCGATGACAACTGATGCACCCCAGGTCCTCAAACAGGAACTCCCCCTGCTCGACTTTTCCTCCGGGGAGTGGCTCACCCGTGCCAGCCTGTACACGTGTCTCGAGGAAAGCAACAACGTTATTGATAGCCGTTTCCCGCTGCTCGTCATTAAAACGGCCAAAGACACCCGGCATGGTAACGTGGTTGCGAAGGGCCGCAGGGTTTTCCAGCCAAAGACGGGTCCAGTGACTCGTCAGGCGTTGACCAGCAGCCTCCAGCGACGGTGCCTCTCGGGCGAGTTCCGGCATGGCGCCCTCTCCCAGTCGATCCCCCGCGGGAAGGGAATGGCACGCCTGGCAGTGACTCCTGGAAAACACAGTGCGTCCAACCCTTTGTTCGGTAGCACGCGCCAGCGGCACATCATCACTGTCAAAAAAGAGAACCGTTGGGGGGATCGCCTCCAGGTCAAATTCATCCGCTGCCCACTTGAGAAGGAACTCGGCATCTCCCTCCGCGGGGCTTTTGTATTGAACCTCGATCTCGTTGTACCCCTTGTGCAGGGACACCGGCACAGGCACCCCCCGTCCTGTCGGCACTTCTTTCTTGTTGATCACGAGGCGCAGATTTCCGTTGCCGGCAAGCTGGAAACGGAATTCTCCCTGCAGTCGCACCTTGATGAAACCGCTCATATCGACTCGAAACGCGCCGGCCTCAAGAAACGGTGTTGGTGGCTGACCCCGGCCAATAAAAAGTGCAGCCAGGCGGTTCGCCCGCACATCGGAATAATCCTCTGCACCGGCGACTGCGAACCGGGCCAACAGGCCTGTCGCCAGCCTGTCCCGCACCTCCCTTGGCAGTCGTCCGGGCCGCTCCGGATCCTGCTGCGCGGAAACATACTCCAGCAACGGCCGATCCACCCTGCCCTGGTCATCTCCCGGGGAGGCACCCCCGGCATCACCAAGCAGTTCCGTGGGCAGTTGTTTTCTGCCTGCGATCCATGCCGCGCTTCGCCGCAGCAACTCGCCAGCTCCACCGACCTGCAGCGACTCCGCCGCATGCCCCAGCACCGTCTGCATCACCCGTCCCTTGCCGTACTGGTAGACAAACGCCATCGGCTCATCTTTTCCCGTCACCGTGGACCGGGCGGTCGCAAGGACATGTACCGGCAACGTTCCCTGTTGCCGGAAATAGAGTTCATCGATTGTCTCGAAGTCCTTCATCTGGCGCGTGATCGGGTGTTTCTTGTCAGCGATTGTGACCTGGAACTTCCCGTAGGCATCGTGACCGCTTTTTCCCTCACTGTGGTCCCACACCCGCCGGCAGATCTTTCTGTATTCCGGCCAGTCAGAGTCTTCAGCACCAGGTAGCGAGAAGTGAAAGGAGCCGTTAGCAAAGTGGACCAGGATGAGACCTCCACCGTCCGCCAGGAAACGGGTGAAACCTGCTTTCGCCTCGTCACTCAGACCAGGCATTTCCCAGTTACAGTAGTTCAACACGAGCAGGTCAAACTGGCGAATCTTCTCCGCGCCAAGATCCTCGACGTTTTCCGTCACGTTCACTCGTATTCGTGGATCCCGCTCGAGTGCCTTTTTGATCACCGGGCTTGTCAACTGCCACTTGTGCCCGGGGTACTGGTGTCCGGTGACAATCAAAACCCGGATTGGCTGCTTCTCTACCTTGGCCTGTTGCGTTCCAGAGATACCGGCGAGTGCCAGGGTGATTTCGTCGTGTTCGAAGAAGGGCGCCTCGACCCCCCTGTCCGGAACCTCCACTCCTGCCGTCCAGGCGATTGCATTGAGCACCAGTTTACGGAAGGATGGGTTCTTCCAGTTATCATAAAAATGACCGCAGGTGGTGCCAAATCCTCGCCCCCCATCTTCTCGCTGTCGTGCCCAGGCCACGATTCGTCCATCCGGTTCACGGCCCGGCAGGCTCGGCACTTCCAGGATCCCCTTCAGTCGCTCGTCTCCCTGCTGGAAGCGAATGTTGTAGTAGAACTCGTCTCGCAATTGAAACGGCTTGATCCCTCGGCAGACCGGGTGTTCCGGGCTTGGCAGGGTCAGGTCACTCTGCTCGGTTTTGATTGCCGAATACCACTTGCGCTCCCCATCGGTTTCCCAATCAAAATAGCCACCGGACCAGTTCAGGATGCGGCGGGACTGGGAATCCGGTGCAAACGTGGAGAAGTGAAAGGTCATGAAGCCACAGCCTCTCTTGATCTGCTTCTCAATCCAGGCCACCTTGACCGGGTCCTGTAAATGAGGTGCTTCCTGGTACTTGTCACCATCACGCCCATCCGAGATGACCATGATCGTATCGGCATCATCGAGCGTGGCAGGATCCTCTGGCCATCCCTCCAGGTGATACTCCACCCGCAGTTTTCCCTGCAGGTTGGAGTTGTCCAGCATCACCTTCAGCAGGCGAACTGACCATGGATAATCATGGATTCCGTTGCCAACCGGACCATGACTTTTAGGTCCGGCAATCAGGACCACTTTTTTCAAACCCGCCCTCTCCCCGGCCGACAGGGAAAGTCCCGGCAGGACGACAAGCAGTACGATGAGATGCCAGCAACCTCGAATGGCCGTTGATCGTTTTCGCACGCTTCTCACCCCGTCTTCAAACCTGTTAGTACCATCCAATCGCATCCCTTGCGGACTGCTGATATTATATTTCAGAGAGCTTTCCACGCATAACCCAGTCAACCGACCCAGGATTTCATGATCCATGAAACGTTCCAAGGGAATTACCGTCATCCGCAATGGTCAGCTCGTGGATGGTCAGGGCGATACGCCACTCAGGGATGCTGTCGTGCAGTTCAAGGATGGCGTGATCAGCTATGCCGGCCCCAGCCAGGAGGCACCGGAATGCCCCGCTGACGCCGGCGAGATTGATGCGGGAGGCGGGACAATCATGCCTGGCCTTGTCGAGGCGCATTTTCATCCAACCTATTTCAACGTTGCTGAACTGGAAGACCTCGACGTCAAGTACCCGGTGGAATATGTCACCCTGCTTGCCGCTGCGAATTCTCAACTGGCGTTGGAGTGCGGTTACACGGCGGCCCGTAGTGGAGGAAGCCTGTTTAACATCGATGTCTGGCTGAAACAGGCGATCGAAAATGACC
>JAPYUD010000406.1:0-3885 GCA_029936215.1 Pirellulaceae bacterium
GTGCAGGACTGGTACTGCGTGCAGGAGCCGCTCCGACCGAAGCGACCGAGGATGTCCATAACTACCAGGGCTTCCTCGACAAGAACGGCATTCCCATGGTCCAACCGGCCGAAAAATGGGAACCCTCCCATGTCGATATCCTGGGACCGTTCTATCTTCCGGGCGCCCCTTTGCGTGGCAAGGTCACCTCGCCACTGGAACCGGGAGATCCGCTGGTCATGCGGGGGCGGGTCTGGGGAATCGATACGCGCAAGCCGATTGCCAACGCGCTGCTGGATGTCTGGCAGGCCGATGCCAAGGGCCGTTATGACATGACCGATCCCAACGACCCGCCGGAGTGGAACGAGTTCCGGAACCGTATCCGGCTGGCGGTTGATGAGACCGGTTACTACGAGTTTGAAACGATCCACCCGGGAGCTTACGGAATCGGAAGTGGAACGCGACCGAGCCATATCCACTACATGGTCCAGGCACCAGGCTACAGGAAACTGGTCACGCAGATCTATTTCAAGGGCGATCCGCACATCAAGAACGATCCCTGGGCAAGCAAGTCCAACCTGATCATTGAAACGACGGCGGTCAAGGAGCATGGCGGAACGTACAAGCAAGGCACCTTTGATATCGTTCTGGCAAAATCCTGATTCTCCCTGCGGACCACACGGTCTCTCCTGGAGCTGTAAGAAACGTGAGAATCCTGCTGCTCTGCTCTCTGCTGCTCAGCGGACCCGCCCTCCCAGGGCAGCAACCGACTGCTGGCAAACAATTCCAGCAGCTGGAAAAACAGTTTGAGACAAATCGCCAGCCGCGCAAATTCGTTGAGCCGTTCCTCGACTTTGCCCGTTCCCATGCCGATTCGCCCGAAGCGATCAGTGCCCTAACCTGGGTACTGAAATACTACCAGCGAGGTCCTGAAGCAGACCAGGCATTGCACCTGCTAACCCGGCAGCATGCTGGAAATAAAGAGCTGGTGCCGGTCTTTCAACGTATCGGGCACAACCCCTCCCTCGCCGTGGGGCAATTCTTCCGTGCAGTTCTGAGGGAAAACAAGGATCCCCAGGTCCTGGGAAATGCCTGCATGCGGCAGACAGAGTACCTGCTCCGGCAACTGGACCTGAAGCAGGAAATTGAATCCGCTCCACAAAAGCGAGAACGCTATGAGCAGTTCCTGGGCAAGGCAAATGTCGACCATCTCCGTGGCATTAAAATCGAAACCGTCCTTATCGAGGCAGAGTCTCTCTGCGTGAAAATTCAAGATGACTTCGCCGAGGTGCGCACATTCCAGGGAATCCTCGGAGACCTTGCCGAGAGAAAACTCTTTACGATCCGTCATCTTTCCATCGGCCGACCGGCAGCGAATATCGAGGGCGAGGATGTATTCGGCAAGAGGCTCCAGCTCTCCGACTTCAAGGGAAAGGTCGTGGTCATCGACTTCTGGGCTGACTGGTGCCTTACCTGTCGGACCATGTACTCCAGCAACCGGGAGCTGGTGGAGAAAATGGAAGGGCGTCCTTTCGCCCTCCTGGGTATCAACAGTGACCGGGACCGCCGGCAAACCGGCCGCGTGATCCGCACACAGGGATTGAACTGGCGAAGCTGGTGGGACGGCGGCTCCACAAGGGGACCGATTGCCAAGACATGGAACATCGAGACCTGGCCAGCGATCTACGTGCTGGATCACCAGGGAGTGATTCGCTACAAGAACGTCAAGGGGGCCGAGCTCCATCGCGCCGTGGAGAAGCTGGTCACCGAGGCGGAAAAGTAAACCAGGTAACCGGCAACTCTGCTACCACCTGGCAGGTGAATTGTGCCTGGACAAGAAACACGTCGAGAGGTTGATACCCGGACCGGCCTCCATTGGTTGAGCCCAAAACCTGTTGACGACTTCGATATCAGTTGCTGACAATAAAGTATTCAATTCCAGGTAAATCGAGATCGCTTCCATGAAATACGCCACCCCCGGTTTTTACGTGCTCGCCCTCGCCTGCTTCCTGCTTCCCTGGGCCAGCGTGACCTGTACCGTTCCGAGTTTTGAGTCATCTGAAAACGACGACAAGGAAATGAAAATCTCTCAAACTGGCCTGCAGATGATCCTCGGAAAGAGTTCGGTCAGTATTGATGGGAAGACCCCTACGGAAAAAGAACGCAAGGAGATGGAAGAAGACGACAGTCCAATGAATTTGAACGAACTGAACACCGCTCCGCTTCTGATCGGTTTCCCCCTTGCCCTGCTCATTGGGCTAGCCACGTCTTTTTCTCTTTCTCGTATTGCCAGTATCGCCGGCGGCATGGCGGTGGTAATTGGCATCGCCCAATTTGCGATTGGCTTCCCAATCACAGAAAAAATCAAGGACATGCAGAGTAAAGCTGGCGAAATGGAGATGGAGCAAGACAGAGGCGTAGCAGCACCCATGTTCGATATGGATATGGATATGGATATGGATATGGAGATGGAGATGGAGATGGAGATGGACAAGGGCTTTCCAGGCTTTATGGATGAGTCGGAAGATGAGGTTTTAGATAACAACGACCCTGGTCCCAATGCCAAGGAAGCTGTGTCCGATCCAGAAGGTTGTACCCAGGATGAAACCCAGGGTACTGACGAGGAACCCACTTTCTCTCCATTCGAAGAGGGTGATTCCGGGACGGTGGAAATGATACCTGCTGAAACAATGGAGGCCATGCCTGGCGACATGGAAAACTCGTTCGAGATGGATTTCAATGACGGTATGGAGCAGGGCATGGCTGGAATGATGGCAAGCGGGTTTGAGCGGCATACGGAACCGTACTTCTGGCTCAGCATGGTGTGTGCCCTCCTGGGATCTATCACCGGCTTGTTGCAGGGACTTGGGCTTAAGGTCAGTATCGCTTCAACAGAACCGGGCCAGCCTGCACCCGCCCCGGATCCTTTCTCCGCAGGAGCAGTCACACCTGCCGAGGAGGCTGGAAACATCACGGACCCTTCTCAGGATGATGACACTGGCGGCGAGTAATCGTCGGCCGTCAGCTCCCGGTCGATTCCGCCTTCCTCGTGTTCCCTGGAGGACATCTCCGGATAGACGGTAACCGCCTCCCCTTACCTGCCCGGGGTAACCGTCGCCTCGCCACAGCTGAGAAATGCCATGATGCCCCGCTGGAGTGCCGGGCACGTCCTGATATTGATCGTCGAGCAAATCGGCCCATCATCCTGGCTGGACTGGGCATACCACATTACTACTGCCTTGATCGGAGAACTCCTGATAACAACAGGAAACCTGGAATTCGTTCTGCCTGGGCGCGACAGGAATGAAAGCAGGCGATATCCGAATGACGGCACCTGGAATCAGGACGACATCCAGCTTATTCCGTGACCCGCTTGTGCTTGTTGAAAAACTCGAAAATCCTTGGGAGGTTCTCAAATGCGACCGTGACATGCCCGCCCCCCTTGACCTCGATATACTCGATGTCCATTCCCAGCTCTTTCATCTTCTCCGCCAGCGGCCGGACCATGACAACCCTGACCAGCAGGTCCTTGTCTCCCTGGACCATGATCACCGGCAACTTCCTGATTTTCGTGAGTGCCGCAGGGCCGAGATAATAGGCCGGAGCAATCGGTGCCAGCGCGGCCCAGGGACTGGGGTCCTTGATCGCCAGGTGGAACGTGCCCCCTCCACCCATCGAGTGGCCGAGCAGGTAAAGTCGATCTTTATCCAGTGGATAATCACGATGTGCTAGCTCAAGCACGTTGAGTACATCCTTCTCGCTCAACTCACCGAGGTTCTTTGGACGGGAGCCCGGTATCTGATATCCCCGGCTGCCATACCAGCCCGCCGGGCCATGACCACTTGGAGCAATCAGGATGTAGCCGTGTTCTTCGGCCAGCTTCCTAAAGCCGGGGTAGAGCAGGAT
>JAPYUD010000407.1:0-3876 GCA_029936215.1 Pirellulaceae bacterium
GTCCAGTGTGAATATAGTCCTGCCAACGGCTCCAGAATCCGCCCTCTCCAGTTGCCGATCCCACGTATTGCTCCCTGGTCCTCGGGCAAGTGAGCAGGTAAACCCCACGTGATGCTTGGAGCGAGGTGGTCCAACCCAATGGGAGTTTTACGATTTGGGAAAGCGGCTCCACAAATTCCAGGTAACCTGGAAACTCGGGTTCTGAAAATTCATCGCGCAACTCGGTAATTACCTTGTCCTTGGTGTCTGCCCGTTGAATCCACGACCTCTTTCCAGGTCCCCAATCGATGTACAACTTGCCAATTAAATCACCCAAACGCTCGTCCAGCGTCAATTCATAGACATCTGCCGTGCCTGCTTTTTCCACATCACCAGTGTGTGGCATGACCGCATCTTCTTCCAGCAAACCCTTATATTTGACGCAGTAGATGCCGACAAACAGAGTTTCATCCGACGGAGTGCCAAGAAAAACTGCCCAGTAGGGTACTTTGAGTTTTGATCGGTTACCAAAACTCTGCGTCGACTGGTACCACTCGAATTGAGGTCGATCGTCCCGCCAAAGCTCGTACGGAGAACGACCTTTTGCGGCGCGTTGATCCTTGTGGCGGAGTAACTTAACTTCGGCTAGCGGAAGATCCGCTTCTCTCAGAACCGTGCTGAACATCAGAGACATGTCACTTCTCTCATTGGGTTACAGAATGTTGAGAGCCACTCATGGCAGCACCTGGTGATCCTTAGAGAATTGCGACTCCGCTCGATTCTAACCCCTCGCCAACAAGGGCAGCAAACTGGCGGAAAGCTGGTCGCCATCAGGTCAATGGAGAATCTCGTTGACGATCCGACCACCCTGTCCGTCGACCAGCGAGGCCTGACGACCGTTTCGCTTGTAAACCACCTCCTCGCTTTGCAGCCCAAACAGGTGCATCAGGGTGGCATGGTAATCGTAATGGTTGACGATGTCGGTGACCGCATGGTGTCCAAATTCATCGGTTTCCCCGTAGGTCATACCACCCCGGAAGCCACCGCCGGCGACCCACATGCTGAAACCGTAGGTGTTGTGGTCCCGGCCGATCTTCTCGCGCCCGGCATCGTTCTGGATAACAGGCAACCGTCCCATCTCCCCACCCCAGTGCACCACCGTGCTATCGAGCAGGCCGCGCTGCTTGAGGTCCGTTACCAGGGCTGCCGCCCCGCGGTCAGTTTTTCGGCAGGATGCGGGGAGTGAGGAAAGAATACTCCCGTGATGGTCCCAGTACTGATTCTTGGTATAGATCTGGACGAAGCGGACTCCTCGTTCAACCAGTCGCCGGGCAATCAAGCAGCGCCTGCCGTACTCGGCCGCATCCTCGTTCTCATCATTGATGCCGTACATCTTTTGGGTGGCCTTTGTTTCCCCAGACAGGTCCAAAGCCTCGCTGGCGGCTGTCTGCATGCGTGCGGCAAGCTCGTAGTTGCTAATCCGTGCGGCCAGGTCCGAGTTGCCTGGAAACTGTTCCAGTTGCTGCTGGTTCAACTGTCGCAACAGGTCAAGATAATTTCTTTGTACCCTGCCCTGCAGGTGGGACGGGGGAGCAAGGTTCAGAATCCGGGGTTCGCGCGACCGAATCACGGTTCCCTGGTAAATGGAAGGCAGCCAACCGTTGGACCAGTTCAGCACCCCCTCGACCGGCAGGCCGCGAGGATCACTCATGGCCACGAAAGAGGGAAGGTTATCGGTCTCGGCGCCCAGGGCATAGGTCAGCCAGCTTCCCAGGGATGGACGGCCCTGCTGGATCCGACCCGAGTTCATGGCATGGATTGACTGGCCATGGTTGTTCACGCCGGTATGCATCGAGCGGATCACCGTGATGTCATCAACGACACCTGCGATATGGGGTAGCAGCTCAGACACCTCAATGCCTGATTCGCCACGTGGCTGGAACTTCCAGGGACTGCCAAGGATTTTTTTACTGGCTCCACCGGCATCGTCGTACTTGATCTTGCCGGGGAAATCCTTGCCATCCAACCGTGTCAGGGTCGGCTTGGGATCCAGCAGGTCGACCTGGCTTGGGCCTCCCTGCATGAACAGCGAGATCATCGCCCTGGCTCGTGGCTGGAAATGAGGCGACTTGTTTTGGAGGGTAAAATTACGTGGCTGCAGGTTTGGCTTGACTGGTTTGGCAGATGCCTGTTCCTGCTTGATCAGCGTCGCCAACGCAAACGGCGCAATTCCGAAAAGGCCTCCCCGCAAAAAATGCCGTCGATCCATGTCGAGGTTACTCCACGTAAAGAAAACGGCTTGAACTGACCAGGGCTTGGCAAAACGATGTCAGTGCCGCCAGATCAATAGCCTCTGTCTCTTTCCCACTTGCGGTTTCCTGCAGTGCCAGCCGCTGCATGGTGAGAAACTTTTCGGCTGTCGCAAGTTCTTCTGGTAACGGTGCCCTGCCGAGAGCCAGTTGCCAGCCACGGATTAGTTGTTCTTTCACCGCTCCCGGTGCTTCCGCCTGCAGCCGGCGGGCAAACCGTTCTGCATACTGAAGCACAAAGTCACTGTTCATCATCAACAGGGACTGGGGTGTGACATTGGAGGAATTTCGCTTTGGGCAGTTGGGTGTGACGATCGCAGAGTCAAAGGATTCCAGCGTGGCCAGTGGCCGGGTTCGGCGAACCTGGATATAGATACTGCGGCGGTGCTCTTCCCCCCCAAGGTCAATGGCTGTCGTCGGTTTTCGTTCCCCGTCGAGATTTTCTTTGCCAATCACGATCTGGCCAACTTCATCCTCCATGACAGGCACCGGGTCCCCATAAAGTCTCATGTTCAGCCAGCCACTCACGGCCAGCACCGAGTCTCGCAGGCTTTCCGCGTCCAGTCGGCGAATCGTCATCCGACCGTAGTAGCGGTTGTCGGGATCGGCTTCCTGCAGTGCCGTGGTGGCATGCGCCGACTGTTGGAAGACCCTCGAGCAAAGAATAATTCGCTGGATGTGTTTCACGCTCCAGCCGGAATGGACCAGTTCATCCGCCAGCCAGTCGAGTAGCTCCGGATGGCTAGGTCGTTCTCCAAGCATGCCGAAGTCAGCGGGTGAATTTACCAGCCCACGGCCAAAATGGTGCATCCAGATACGGTTGACCAGGACCCTCGCGACGAGGGGATGTTCCCCGCTTGTTAACTGCCGGGCCAGGGCCAGGCGGCGACCCGATGTGGGGATTGACTGGTCATTTTCCGGGATCGTATTTTTTCGCCCAAGGATCGTCAGCGATGCTGCGGCAACTTTGTCCTGAGGCTGCTCGGGGTCCCCACGTCTGAAAAGGAACGTTGCGGGAGGCACGCCTGGATCTTCCTGCAACGCCCGGATAAAACCTTCGCGGGGGATAGTTGTACGGATCTCGCTGGCCTTATCAGCCAACTCTTTCAGTTCTGCAACGATGCGGCCTTTGCGGATCTCCTCGGCCGCCTTCGTGTAGGCATCCAGAGCCAGTGCGGTTTCAGGTTCCTCTCTGGCCAGTATTTCGCTGTTGATGATGACCCGGGGATGGAGAGCCAGGAGCTCCTGCTGTGCGACTGTGCGATTTTCCTTGATGGTGTTCAACGCGACACGGACAGCCTGCTGTTCCCCCACCGGAATTGTTTTGAGCCCGGCGTTCACCAGCGCCTCGATCGCCTGCTGCTGTCTCTCATCACGGCGGGCTTCCAGATCCTTGGCACGGGGTTCGCGTCGTCGCTCGTAAAGGTAGAGTGCTCCACCGCTGATCTTGCCCACGTTGGGATAGTTGTCGAGGAGTTGTTTCTGCTCGTCAGTCCGCTTGTCCGCTGCGGCCTGGAATGCGGCCTGCAGCGGTCGGCGCAGCTCATCTGAGACCATCAGCAGTTCCTGGTGGAGCGTGCGTGCAACA
>JAPYUD010000010.1:0-19547 GCA_029936215.1 Pirellulaceae bacterium
GGGCACGCCAAAATGTTCCAGCATCTGGAGTGCTTCGTCATCGTCGCCGGCACTTGTTACAAGCGTGATATTCATTCCCTGGATGACGGTGTATTTGTCAGGATTCAGTTCCGGAAAAACCAGCTGCTCGGTCAGTCCAAGGCTGTAATTCCCGTGGCCATCAAATGCAGTCCGTTTTAAGCCACGAAAGTCTCGAACACGTGGCAGGACCAGCGAGACCAATCGGTCGAGAAACTCGTACATGCGGGCTCCCCGGAGAGTTACCTTGCAACCGATTGCCATTCCCTCACGGAGTCGGAAGCCAGCCACTGAATTACGCGCGAGCGTGACAATCGGTTTTTGACCGGTGATTTCTGTCATTGCATCGACAGCCATTTCCAGGTGTTTTTTCTCCTGTGTCGCCGAACCAACGCCCATGTTGACGACGATCTTTTCCAGCCTAGGCAGAGAAAGCAGGTTCTCGCGCCCCAGCGCCGTACTCAAAGCCGGGCGGATGTCGGTGAGGTATTGTTCTTGAAGTCGAGGGGCCATGATTGTGGACCTGTTTGTATTACTACTGGAGGATTATTCCTCTGCCTGGACTGGCGTGCTGGTTGTTTTCACCAGGCCCAGGGAAACGCTACATTTCTTGCAGAACCGTTCCTTGTCACCGTCTGCTGTTAAGCGGTAACCGAGCCGGGTGAGCTGGGAACATTCGCTGCAAATTAACTGGACATTGGAGATATCAATTGGCATTTCTTTTTCAAGGCGTCCCCCCTGGGGATTCCGCTGGCTTCGCCGAACGTGCTTAAAGACCTTGTTGACACCCTCGACGAGCACCCTGGATGACTGGTGGTCGACCTCAAGCACAAGGCCCCGGACGCCGCGGGATTCGCCGGTGATCACTTCGACAGTATCGTTAACTTTGATTCGCATCACACCACCTCACTGGCGAGGCTGACAATCCTCATGAAACTACGTTCTCGCAACTCACGGGCGACAGCGCCAAAAATTCGTGTTCCCCGGGGGTTTTCATCTGCATCGAGGATTACGCAGGCATTGCTGTCAAACTTGACATAACTTCCATCTGCCCGCCGTGTCGGTTGCTTGCAGCGTACGATCACAGCTCGGCAGATTGTCTTTTTTTTGATTTCACTTCCGGGAACGACATGCTTCACGCTGCAGACAATAATGTCGCCGAGCCCTGCGAATCGTCGCCGGCTCCCTCCCAGAACCTTGATGCAGGCAACTTCCCGGGCACCGGTATTGTCAGCTACATCAAGTCGTGTTTCTTGTTGGATCATTCTTCTGCTTCCGTCTCGGCCGGGTCATTTTCTTCTGTTTCATTTACATCCGCTGCCTCTTCGGTTTCGGCTGATTCCCCGGGTTGGGGGGCCTCATCCTCACTGTCGGTCGCGGTCGCGGTTGTCTCAGTCGTCTCGTCCACTGTTGGTTCACGGGCTACTTGCTCATCGGCGCCCACCATTTCCTGGGCCGTTCGCAGTGCAGCAAGATCGACTTCACTATTCTTGTTTACCACCCGCACGAGGTTCCATCTTTTCATTTTACTTCGAGATTGCGCCTCGATGATCTCGACGGTGTCTCCGAGCGAGGATGCTTCGTCCTCGTCATGGACATGGCAGATGGTCCGCTGGCGAAGGTACTTCCCATAGACCGAATGCTTGACGAGTCGTGGGATTTCCACACAACGCGTTTTCTGCATCTTGTCACTGGTTACAACGCCGACGGCGACTTTCTTGGGCATGGTGTTGACCTGTCAGGATATTCTTGTTTCCGGAGTCAGCCCCTGGATAACCAGGAGACCTCCGTCATGTTTTACGATTCTGGTTCTTCTTCCACCGCGGCCACTGCGGCCACTGGGACCTCGCTGGTCCCTGCCGCGAGTTCCCGTGCTCTTTGTTCGGTCTTGATTCGGGCCACCAGGCGGCGGTTTCTCCGCAGCTCACTGGGGGCGTCGAGCCGCTCGGTCTGTGCCTGGATGCGTAATCGAAAGAGCTGATCGATCGTTTCGCGCAGGGTTGCCTGCAGCTGGTCGTCGCTCATTTCACGTAATTCGATTGCTTTCATGATCTGCTTCTATGCTTGTCCTATTATGTTTCTAGATCTACCGCCGTTTTACAAGCCGTACAGGGATTGGCATCTTGTGAGCCAGGCGAGCAAAGCAGACTTTTGCCTGTTGCTCGGTGACTCCTCCCAGCTCGTAGAGGACAGTCCCGGGTCGTACCGTGGCGACCCAGGCTTCAGGTTCTCCCTTTCCCTTGCCCATCCGTGTTTCCAGTGGTGTCGAGGTAATTGAACGGTGTGGGAATATGCGCACATACAAGCGACCTTCCCCACGCACGTACTGCTGGGCTGCGACACGACCCGATTCAATGGTCTGCGCGCGAATCCATCCTCCCTGCATGGCTTGCAGGCCATAGTCGCCAAAGACCACCGTATTACCCCTCGTCGCATCTCCCTTGATACGACCTCGCTGGGTCTTACGATGCTTGATCCGTTTCGGCATCAACGCCATCAGTTTTTTCCTTGTTGTACATTCCCTGGTTAATCCATACCTGCACGCCAATATGGCCCTGTGCAGTCCAGCCTTCGGTGAAGCCATAGTCAATCTTGGCCTGCAACGTGCTTAGCGGGATGGAACCTGAAATCTGTTTTTCGCGACGTGCCATCTCGGCACCGCCAAGTCGTCCAGCGAGCTGGATCTTGATCCCCTTCGCCCCGGCATCCATCGTTTGTTCCATGGCTCGCTTCATGGTGCGGCGAAAGCTTGATCGCTTTGAAAGCTGCTGTGCGATATCCTCTGCCACGAGCTGGGCCATCAGTTCCGGTCGATCGATCTCCTCGATCTTGAGATTAATCTTGCGCCCGATCAGGTTCTGGAGTTCCTCCTGGAGCAACTCGACTTCCTGTCCCTTCTTGCCGATGATCAATCCGGGACGGGCTACATGGAGGATGACCTTGACCTCGTCGCGAGTTCTTTCGATCTCAATGCGATCAATGCCTGCACTCCGGTACTGGGTTTTCTGCGGGTGGTTCTTGATGAAGTCACGAACCTTCGTGTCTTCCAGGAGCAAGCCCGCAAATTCCTGCTTGGAGGCATACCAGCGACTTTGCCATCCTCTCACCACGCCAGTGCGGAAGGCAATTGGATTAACTTTTTGACCCATGGTCGTTTCTCGTTTCCCTAGGAAAGATCATTCATATCTTTGAGGATTACGTGAATGTGTGACATCCGTTTGCGAATCAGGAACGACATTCCGCGGGCCCTTGGTCGCATGCGTTTGAACATTGGTCCCCCATCGACCCGTGCCTCGCTTACGACCAGGTCGGCAAGAGACCGGCCTTGTCGCGTGTCACGGTTGAGAGGGTGATCAGGATTCTGGGCATTGGCAACAGCACTTTCGATTACCCGGAAGAGCATCTTTGCTCCCCGGTGTGGTTGAAAGCGAAGAATATCCAGAGCTTCATCTGCCAGCTTGCCACGCACCAGGTCCGCCAGTGGGCGCACCTTGCGGGCACTAATCCGGGCAAACCGATGAGAGGCTTGAAACGCCATGCCGATGATTCCTTATCCTGTCCTGTCTGTATTAACTAGCGGTTTCCACGCCCACCGTGTCCCCGGAAGGTACGGGTGGGAGAAAATTCTCCAAGCTTGTGGCCAACCATGTCCTCGGTGACGAAAACCTTCAAATGTTGTCGTCCGTTATGCACCATGAACGTGAGTCCCACGAATTCGGGGACAATCGTGCAGGCACGCGCCCAGGTCGTGATTGGTTCGTTAGTTCCCATTTCCTGCTGCCGCTGCACCTTGCGGAACAGCTTGTAGTCAACAAAGGGGCCTTTTTTCGATGACCTGCTCATGGTTGATTCCTGTACCTTGCGGGTATCCGCCCTCGTGTATTACTTCAATCGGAGTTGTCCGTAGCGCCGTGATCGCCGTCGCCGCACGATGGCGCTATTGGATGGCTTACGTCGTTTGCGAGTCCCGCCGCCCTTGGCTGGTTTGCCTGTCGGGCTGACCGGGTGACGTCCGCCCTTGGTCCTGCCTTCTCCACCACCATGTGGGTGATCGACCGGGTTCATGGCAGTACCTCGCACATGGGGCCGCCGTCCCATCCAGCGTTTGCGGCCTGCCTTGCCAAGACGAATTGCCATTTGTTCGGGATTACTGACCTTGCCAATCGTGGCTCGACAGCGAGCGGGGACTCGGCGAATTTCACCACTGGGGAGTGAAATCTGGGCCCAGTTGGATTCCCGTGCCATCAGGGTTGCCGAGGTCCCGGCACTCCGGCACATCGCTCCCCCGTGCCCTGGCAATAATTCCACGTTGTGGATGCTTGCCCCCAGCGGGATGTTCAAGAGCGGCATGGAGTTCCCCACCTCGGGAGGTGAATCGGGACCACTGATGACCTGCGCGCCGGCTTCCAGGCCGTCAGGAGCCAGGATATATCTTTTTTCACCGTCGACATAATTCAGCAGGGCAATACGGGCTGTGCGATTCGGATCGTACTGGATCGAGTCTACCTTGGCGGGGATCCCGTCCTTGTCACGGCGAAAATCAATTATCCGGTAACGCTGCTTGTGACCACCGCCGCGGTGACGGGCCGTGATCTTCCCATGGTGGTTGCGCCCTCCCTTTTTTGGTTTCGGGCGCAGCAGCTTCTTCTCGGGCTTGGCCCCCACTGTCAATTCGCTGAAGTCGCTGACCGTGGCGTCACGACGCCCGGGCGAAGTCGGCTTATAATGACGAATTCCCATGTCCTTGTTCCTGCGATTGCTCGCCTGTTGGTACTAGAAGAAATCGATTCGGAATTCCGGCTTGAGAGTCACGATCGCCTTTTTCCAGCTCTTGGTAGTGCCTTGCTTGAATTTATGTCGTCGCTGCTTGCCGGCCCGCTTCTGGATCCGCACCTTCTCGACTTCCACTTCAAACAGTTCTTCCACCGCCGAACGGATCTGGATCTTGTCAGCAAGCATGTTCACTTCAAAGGAGTACTGGTTGTGGTCCGTACTCTGCTGCATCCCCTTCTCGGTTACGAGCGGGCGCATGATGATCTGGTGCGCTTCCAATTGAAGCGATGTCTTCGTAGCTGGTGTTCGGCTGCGAGCCTTAACGTGACCCATGGTCCTGTTGCTTTCTTTACGTTTCTGTCTTGTTTCTAGCTTTTTGCCTGTTCACGGATCGCATCCATTGCTGCTCGAGTAACGAGCAGGTGCCTGGGGGTTAACACATTGAGTGCATTCAGGCCGGAAACTTCCGAGACGGTAACCTTTTCGATATTGCGAACACTGAGGTAGACGTTCTTGTCGTGCTCGGCGGTGGTGACATGCGTGCTGCCCTCGGCCAGGCCGAGTGCCGCCAGGATGCTCGCCATTTCCCGCGTGCGTGGTGCTTCGAAGGAGAGGTCCTCGATCACCACAATCTGTTCATCCATTATTTTCGAGGCAATGGCCATGCGGGTGGCAGTCTTGATCGCCTTCCGAGGTAGCCGGTAATGGTAGTTCCTGGGCTGCTTCGCAAAAATATGGCCACCGCCACGACGGATGCCCGAACGGCGGGATCCGGCACGCGCATTTCCCGTCCCTTTTTGACGGTACATCTTGCGAGTTGATCCTGCCACCTCGGCACGTGACTTGGTCTTGGCAGCACCGTGCCGGACATTTGCCTGGTACATGACCACTGCATCGTGCAGTAACTGCTTGTTGATTCGAGGTGCCAACTCGGCTGGATCGATATCGTAAGTGCCAACCTCTGCACCACTGCGATCAAATACTTTTAGTTTTGTCATTGTCCTGCCCTCCCCGAGGGCCATCGTGCTTGAAGCCAGGCTACTACCTGTCTTGACCTGTGTTTTCCATATCCTCTTAGAGCTTGCTTGTTTCCCGGACTACCAGGAATCCACCATTAGGTCCCGGGATCGCTCCCCGAACCAGGATCAGGTTATTTTCTTCATCGATGCCGACCACCTTCAGGTTACGTACGGTGACCTGGCAATTACCGTATTGGCCAGCCATGCGACGTCCCTTGAAAAGCCGGCCAGGGCTGGCACTCATACCGGTACCCCCGGCGTGGCGGTGGACCTTCTTGACGCCATGGGTGGCTCGCTGGCCAGAAAAGTTGTGCCGTTTCATTACGCCGGAAAAGCCACGCCCCTTGCTGATGCCTGTTACATCGACTGCAACGATTTCGGCCAGGTTTGCAACTGTTACCTGCTGGCCGAGCTCGTAACCAGCGGTATCGCCAGGGAACTCGCGGATAAATTGCTGGGGCTCGCACTCCGCCCGGGGTGCAAGTTCGATGCCAGCATCCTGTCGTCGCCGGGATCGCTTGCTGTTGAGCTTGTTGCTGACATGGCCACGTTCGCTACGTCGTGCCTGGCTATGGCGAGTGCGGGAACGACCATCCTGGGGACGCTTCTTGTCCAGAAAACCAAGCTGCACGGCCTGGTAGCCGTCGGATTCGTCATTGCGAATCTGCAGGACGCTGCAGGGACCTGCTTCAATGACCGTGACCGGCACGGCCTTGCCAGCGTCGTCAAAAACCTGTGTCATCCCGACCTTCCGGCCGAGTATCCCAATCGTCATCGTCCTGTCCTCGTCTACTGGTGGGAACCTGGAATCGCCATAGTGAATGGTCGTTTCCCATTACCCACGCAGCGTCCAGATCATGTTTTTGTTTTCGGCTTGAATGAGCCAAATCTCATATGGATCGCTTGTCCTGTTTCCGTCTGATTCGTTACCGGGTTGATGCCTTGATCTTGACTTCCACGCCTGCCGGAAGGTTGAGCTTGTTGAGAGCCTCGACTGTTTTTGCCGAAGCCTGCACGATATCGATTAGCCGCTTGTGTGTGCGGATCTCGAACTGGGTGCGGGCTTTCTTGTTCACATGGGGTCCTGCCAGCACGGTGTACCGTTCAATCCGTGTTGGCAGAGGGATCGGGCCGTGAACTTCCGAATGGGTACGTTTGGCCGTTTCCACGATCTCCCGGGCACTCTGGTCCAGGGCGGAATGATCGTACGCCTCCATACGGATCCGGATTATTTCAGTCTGGCGAGCCACCGTAGTCTCCTCGGTCCCCTTGCACGGATGCAAAAGGACGACACTCTTAATTCCATACTCACAGCGAGGAAAAGCGTCTGGAGAGACGCTCCCTGCAGCCCCTGTTTTTCAAGGGTGAAACCTCCGATCTTATGTCTCGTGGCGACTATCGTCAACAGGACTGGGGTCGATTTTGAAACCTTCCGGGAGAGGTATTTTCCAGTTGTTAGAACTGGAAAATATTCTGGTCAGATTCTGGTGCTGGAGCATAGTGAAGTGGCTCAATCGAGCAGCTGGCACGTCCCTGGCTGAGGCTCCGCATGGCGTTCGAATACCCAAAAAGCTCCTTGAGAGGTGCGTGAGATTCGATCTCGGCACGGTCTCCATGGTTTTCTGTCTGAACAATGATCGCCCGCCGCTGCTGGAGATCACCAACGAATTCTCCCAGGTACGCCTCCGGGGTCGTGATGTTGAGTTTCATGATCGGTTCAAGCAACACGGGATGGCCTTGCTGAAGTGCCTTTTCAAAGCCGTCATTCGCAGCAATCCGGAAGGCGACGTCATCGAATCCTTCCTCCGGAACTTCCACATCGAGCAGGCTTACCTGGATCTGCATGAGGGTATAACCGGCGATGGGCCCCCCCCTTGGGTACAGGACTGGAGTTCCTCGAGGATGGTTGTCAGGAGTTCCGGGGGGACATCCCCAGGTGTTGTAAGGTTGCGGATGCCGATGGCCTGGTTTTGGCTGCCCGATGGTTCCATGCGGAGTGTCAGGCTGGCCGTTTTCTGTTCGCCAGCGATCTGGCGGTTACACTGGCCCACTACCTCGACCGACTTTTTCACGGTCTCCCGGTAACTGACCTGGGGCTTGTGGAACTTGATTTTCAGTTTAAATTCCCGCAGCAGGCGGTTCTTGATGACTTCCAGGTGCAGTTCTCCCATTCCACAAAGCAGTGTCTGCCCGGTATCGCCACTGACCACCTGCAGGGTTGGATCCTGGCGGCTGATCATCTCCAGGGTCTCTGCCAGCTTGTTCCGCTCGGTGGCAGTTTCCGGTTCGATGGCCATGGAGATCACGGTCTCGGGAAAATCAATGGATTCCAGAACCAGTGGCTGGCGAGCATCGCAGAGAGTATCCCCGGTGACGGAGTTGCGGAGGCCGATGATCCCCACGATATCTCCTGCCTGGACAGAATCGACCTGTCCCTGGGCTTCCTTACGAGTTGCGTGAATCTGCCAGAGCTGGGCGACATTATCCTTTACATCACGTCCCGGGTTATAGATCCGGGAGTTTGCCTTGAGTGACCCCGAGTAGACCCGTGCCCAGGTGAGATCTCCGGTTCGTGCTGGCAGGACCTTGAAGACCAGGCCGCAAAAAGGGTCATCCGGATCCGGCTGGCGAGTGGTTGTTTCGGGCTCATTGGGTTTTTTTGTGTTCGGCACCAGGCCCTCCACCGGCGGCCGATCCAGCGGGCTGGGAAGGTATCGTGTCACACCATCCAGGACAGGTTGCACGCCGATTCCATGCAGCGCGGTACCACAAAGAACCGGTTGGACAAGTTGTCCCAGGGTGGCATCACGGAGGACTCGATGGAGTAACCCAGCAGGGATCTCTTCTTCCTGCAGTGCCAGTTCCATCAACTCATCACTACATTCGTAGAGTGTTTCCAGCAGGCGATCTCTCCAGAGCTGTGCCTCGGCAACTAGGGACTCGGGGATCGGCTCACTTTTCACGGTATTTCCCTGGTCACCGTCGAAGACCAGCATTTTCATCTCGATCAGGTCAAGCACCGCCTGGAAGGGGGTATCCATGTGTGCTGGACCGGCACCGACCGGGATCTGGATTGCCACAGGATGCGCCCGCAGGCGTTCCTTGATGTCCTCCAGGACTCGCTGGAAGTCGGCCCCTTCCCGGTCCATCTTGTTGATGAAGACAATCCGTGGAACATGGTACCGGTCTGCCTGTGTCCAGACGGTTTCGCTCTGCGCCTCGACTCCCTCCCGGGCGCTAAAGACAACGACGGCACCATCGAGCACTCGAAGACAGCGTTCTACCTCGGCCGTGAAATCAACATGCCCGGGAGTATCCAGCAGATTGATATGGGAGTCCTTCCAGTCGAAGGTCACGCAGGCGGCATAGATGGTAATCCCGCGTTCCTGTTCTTCCGGATCGTCGTCGGTCTCGGTGGTCCCCTTGTCGACCATCCCTACCCGGTGCTTGGCGCCACTGTAGAACAGCATCCGTTCGGTGACGGTTGTCTTGCCGGCATCGATATGGGCGATGATGCCGATGTTGCGAATGTTCTCTATACGGCGAGCCATAGCCGGCAACCGTGATGGGGAAAGGTCATTTGATTTGCGGGTCAGTGAAGTAGCGCATAAAGAACGCCGCGTCATGGCGTGTGGACGCGGCGTCCTGTGTGTCCAGTTGTTTACCAGGCAAAGTGAGCGAATGCCTTGTTGGCATCTGCCATGCGATGGATGTTTTCACGGCGTGTCATGGCAGCTCCTTCCTTGTTGTAAGCGGAGAACAGTTCATCTGCCAGTTTCTTCGCCGTGGCGACTCCCTTCTTCTCTCGCATGGCGATCATGATCCAGCGGAAGGCAAGTGACTGCTGGCGGCTCTTGCTGACCTGCATTGGGACCTGGTAGGCCGCACCACCGACTCGCTTGGACCGCACCTCGATCATTGGTTTGACGTTCTCGATCGCCGCGGTAAAGGCATCCAGTGGTTCCACATCCGGCAACCGCTTATCCAGGTCGTCCATCGCAGTATAGAAGATGTTCCGTGCAATGGTTTTCTTGCCGCCATTCATCAAGCAGTTGATGAACTTACTGGCAAGCAGGGAGTCGAACCGTGGATCCGGTTTGAGTTGCTTTCGGCTGGCTGTAATACGTCCCATTTTTAGTCTCTCGCATGTAACGTTCGTGTTATGGTTTTTTCACCCCGTAGCGACTCCGCGACTGTCTTCGCCCATCGACTCCCAGTGTATCGAGCGTTCCCCGGATTACCTGGTAACGGACTCCTGGCAGATCCCGGATCCGTCCACCCCGAACGAGTACGATCGAGTGTTCCTGGAGGTTGTGACCTTCCCCGGGGATGTAAACGGTCGTCTCTTTCCCGTTGGAAAGTCGTACACGAGTGATTTTTCGCAGGGCAGAATTTGGTTTCTTGGGTGTCATCGTCCGCACTTGCAAGCAGACTCCCTGTTTTTGCGGGCAGCGATCCAGCACGGGAGCCTTGGATTGCTTTCGCTTTTGCTTGCGTCTCTTGCGAACCAGTTGGTTAATTGTTGGCATTAGCCAGGCCTTTTCCGGGTTATCCTGAGGTGATCGTATCTCCAGCAGGTGGAGGATAAAACGAGCTTATTTTCTTTCTGGCAAACTATCGAACTTAGTGACTCTCCCCGTATCATGTCAACCGGCCTCCCTATTCTTCTTCTGCCGGAGGTTCGGCTGTTCCCAGCAGCGATTCGAGTGACGGGGGAGCTGCGCCCTCGGCAGCCTCTTCCACGGGAGCGGGCGTAATCGCCACCTCGTCCACGGGAGCGGGCGTGGTCGCCACCTCGTCCACGGGAGCGGGCGTGGTCGCCGCCTCGTCTGCCTGTTCCTCGTCTCCCTGCAGCAAGGGGAACTGCCTGGTGAGTGTCTGTTCTTTTTCCGCTGCGATTGCCTTGAGTGCCTCTGGCTGGTACCGGACTTCCGAATTCTGGAAGGTTTTGAACCCCGTACCGGCGGGGATCAGGTGGCCGAGGATCACGTTCTCCTTGAGGCCAACCAGGTTATCGGTTTTTCCTGCCAGGGCTGCCTCGGTAAGCACCTTGGTTGTCTCCTGGAAGCTCGCCGCGGAGATGAAACTGGAACTCTGCACGGCCGCCTTGGTGATTCCCAGCAACTGGGTACTGGCAGTCGCCGCCTTGGGTCGTTTTCCCTTTGCCAAGGTTCCTCCCAGTCCCTCGACCTGGGCATTGGATTCCTCCAGGGCGTCCTTGGGAACAATCGCTCCCTCCTCGTAGTCACTATCCCCGGGGTTGGAGATCTTGATGCACTTGGCAAGGTTGTCGTTGTGCTCCTTGAAATCAAACTTGTCCATTACCATGCCTTCGAGCAGGTTGGTATCCCCGGCGGTTTCGATACGGACCTTCCGCAGCATACGGGCGACAATGATCTCGACATGCTTGTCGTTGATCTCAACTCGCTGGCTTCGGTAGACCTGCTGGATTTCCCGGACAAGGTAATTCTGGACTTCTTCTTCTCCCTCGATACCAAGAATATCGTGAGGTACAAGGGGGCCATCGACGAGTGATTGTCCGGCCTTGACGAAGTCACCGGTCTGCACGAGGAATCGTTTTCCGTGGGGAACCAGGTGTTCTCGCTCGATACCACTTTCACTTCGGACCATAATCGGTCGCTTACCCCGTTTCCGCTCGCTCATGATCTCAACTTCCCCGTCAATCTCGGCGATGACAGCTGGATCTTTTGGTTTCCGGGCCTCGAAGATCTCTGTGACTCGTGGCAGACCACCGGTGATATCGGTTACCCCGGATGCTTCCCGGGGCGTCTTTGCGATGACCAGTCCTGCATTGATAGAGCTCCCTTCGTCGACCTCGATGTGAGCACGTTCGGGCAGGTAATAGACATCCAGTGTGCGGCCGTCCTTGTCCTCGATCACGATCTGTGGATGCAGCTCACCCTTGTGATCCATGATCATCTTCCGCATGTGTCCACCGGGGTCCTTTTCAAGGCGGACAGTTTCTCCTTCCACGACATCCTCGTAGCGGACCTTTCCGGAGACTTCCGAGAGGATGGGAATACTGTGGGGATCCCATTCGCAGAGGATCTGGCCATCCTTCACCTGCTGGTTATCCTCCACCCGTAGCACGGCACCGGCGGGAATTTCATGTTTCCCCAGTTCCCGGCCCTTGGGGTCAAGAATGGAGACCTCGCCATTACGGCTGAGGACCATGTTGTTGCCGTCCTCGTTCTTGACGAGTCGCATGTGGGTCAACCGCACCTGTCCACCCTTCAACACCTTGATATCACTCTCTTCAATATTGGTATTCACGGTGCCGCCGATGTGGAATGTCCGCATCGTGAGCTGTGTACCCGGTTCACCAATACTCTGGGCCGCGATGATCCCGACCGCCATACCTTCCTCGACCACCGCACCGGTTGAGAGGTCCATGCCATAGCAATTCGTACAGATACCGAGTGGCGCCTCGCAGGTCATCGGGCTGCGGACCATAATCTTTTCCAGTCCCAGGTCCTCGATCTTGCGAGCTGCGTCCGGGGTAATCGCCTCGTTGGTGGAGACGATAACCTCGTCGGTAACGGGGTTAACGATATTCTTGAGACTGACTCGACTGTTAATCACGTCGGCAAGGCGTACTTCCACCTTTTCACCACGGTAGATGACTCCCTTGGATATACCACGGCTGGTGCCGCAATCGTTCATCGTAACGACCACGTTCTGGGCCACATCTGCAAGTTTCCGGGTCAGGTAGCCCGAGTCGGCTGTCTTCAGGGCGGTATCGGCCAGTCCCTTGCGAGCCCCGTGAGTGGAGGAGAAGTACTCGAGTACCGAGAGGCCCTCACGGAAGTTGGCCTTGATCGGTGTCTCGATAATTTCACCGGTTGGCTTGGCCATCAGGCCACGCATTCCCGCCAGCTGGCGGATTTGCTCAATACCGCCCCGGGCACCGGAGTGGGCCATCAGGAAAACCGGGTTAACATAGCCATGGCCACCACGGTCATCCGCCTCCATGGCATCCATCATCTCGCCGGTGATTTGATCGCGAGCATGGGTCCAGGTATCGAGTACCTGGTTATAACGTTCCATCTCGGTGATCACTCCACGATTATAGAGTTTGCGGAACTTGAGGACTTCCTTTTCCGCCTCGCCGAGGATTTGTATTTTTGTCTCGGGTGTCACCAGGTCATCGGTTGCAAAAGAGAGGCCACTGCGAGTGCTCTCGCGGAACCCAAACTGGTTCATATTGTCGAGTAGCTCGATAGTCGGTCTTCGTCCGAGCCGCTGGTAGCAGTCAGAGATAACCGATGCCAGGTCCCCGGACCGCAGCCGCAGGTTGTAGTAATCCATTCCCTCTGGAAGCATCATGTTGAACTTCACACGTCCGTAGGTCGTTTCGATGATCGCTCCCAGTGCCGGCTCTGTGTCATCCTCTGTCTTGAGCCGCTGGTTTTCCGGAAGCCGGACACGGATGCGGGCATGCATGTCCAGTACTTTCTGTGAATAGGCCAGGTCGACTTCCTCGGGAGAGGAAAAGACCATCCCGGTGCCGGGCCGATTGGGAAGTTCCAGGGTGGCATAAAAGCAGCCCATCACGGTGTCCTGGGAAGGACTCATGATCGGCTTTCCATTGGAGGGTGCAAAGATATTATTGGTGGAGAGCATCAGGGTGTGGGACTCTACCTGCGCTTCAATCGAGAGCGGAAGGTGGACCGCCATCTGGTCCCCGTCGAAGTCGGCATTAAAGCCCTTGCAGGCGAGTGGATGCAGGTGGATTGCGTTCCCTTCAACAAGGATTGGCTCAAAGGCCTGGATCCCCATCCGGTGCAGGGTGGGAGCCCGGTTAAGCAGTACCGGGTGGTTCTGGATCACCTGCTCCAGGATGTCCCAGACTTCCTCGTCCTTGCGTTCGAGCATCTTCTTCGCGCTCTTGATCGTATCGGCATGGCCGAGGTCCTTGAGCTTGCGAATGATGAACGGCTGGTACAGTTCCAGAGCGATTTTCTTTGGCAGTCCGCACTGGTGCAATTGCAGGCGTGGTCCCACGACAATAACGCTCCGGGCCGAGTAATCGACTCGCTTGCCCAGCAGGTTTTCACGGAATCGTCCCTGCTTGCCCTTGATCATATCGGTCAGGGACTTCAGTGGCCGGTTGCTGCTTCCCAGCACCGGTCGCTTGCAGCGGTTGTTGTCAAAAAGTGCATCGACCGACTGCTGCAACATCCGCTTCTCGTTGCGAATGATCACTTCCGGTGCATTCAGGTCGACCAGCTTGCGCAGCCGGTTGTTGCGATTGATGATACGGCGATAGAGATCGTTGAGGTCACTGGTGGCAAAGTTCCCCGAGTCCAGCAGGACCAGCGGACGGAGGTCCGGCGGAATGACGGGGATCACATCCAGGACCATCCATTCTGGCCGGTTGTCGCTGTCACGGATCGCTTCCATGATTACCAGGCGGTTGATCAGGTCTTTCTTCGTCTGCTTCGACTTGGTGGTGGCCAGCTGTTCCCGGAGTTGTTCGGAAAGTTCCACGAGGTCCATGCGGGAGAGCAGCTTGCGGATTGCCTCGGCTCCCATGTCTGCCTCGAAGCTGCCGTCACCCCAGTCCTGTCGTGCGGTCCGGTATTCCTCCTCGGTCAACAGCTGCTGGTTTTCCAGGTCGGTGTCTCCCTTGTCCACGACGACGTAATCCTGGAAATAGACGACCTTTTCCAGGCTGGTTGTCTTCATGCTCAAGAGATTCCCCAGGCGACTTGGCATGGCCTTGAAGAACCAGATATGGACAACCGGGGCAGCCAGCTCGATGTGCCCCATCCGCTTGCGACGGACACGGGAGTGGGTGACCTTGACCCCACAGCGATCACAGATCATCCCCTTGTATTTCATGCCACGGTACTTTCCGCAGGCACATTCCCAGTCCTTTTCCGGTCCAAAGATCCGCTCACAGAAGAGCCCATCTTTTTCTGGCCGGTAGGTCCGGTAATTGATCGTCTCGGGTTTTTTGATTTCACCGAACGACCAGCTGCGGATATCGTGCGGCCTTGCAAGGCTGACTTTTACCGAGGTGTAGTCATTGATGCGGTCACTAGAGCTATCGCCAATCGTCATTGAGCTGTGCTCCGATCAGGGGATTGGTAGTGAATTTTCTATTCCGATAAGTGAAGTACTTAAACGCGGCGTTTTTCAAGTTGCATGTTGAGTGCCAGGCCACGGATCTCGTTGGTCAGCACGTCGAAGCTTGCCGGTGTACCGGGCTCCAGCGTGTTTTCACCTTTGACCATCGACTCGTAGATCTTGGTCCGGCCTTCGACGTCATCACTCTTCACGGTAAGTAGTTCCTGGAGGATATAGGCAGCTCCGTAAGCCTCCAGTGCCCAGACTTCCATTTCGCCAAACCGTTGTCCACCGAAACGAGCCTTTCCGCCAAGCGGCTGTTGGGTGATCAGTGAGTAGGGGCCAGTACTACGTGCATGGACCTTGTCGTCTACCAGGTGGTGGAGTTTGAGCATGTAGATGTAACCGACCGTCGTTTCCTGCTCGAGCTGATCTCCGGTACGGCCGTCATAAAGGGAGGTCTTGCCATGCCGTGGTAAATCAGCTTCATCCAGGCACTGGTTGATATCCTCTTCCGAGGCACCGTCGAAGACCGGTGTCACGGCCTGGAAGCCAAGCTTTGCAGCAGCCCAGCCCAGGTGTGTTTCGAGGATCTGGCCGACATTCATGCGGCTGGGAACGCCCAGTGGATTGAGCATGATCTGCAGAGGTGTCCCGTCTTCGAGGAATGGCATGTCCTCGACCGGGAGGATCTTGGCAATCACCCCCTTGTTGCCGTGCCGGCCAGCCATCTTGTCACCGACCGAGATGACTCGCTTGGTGGCAACATAGACCTTGACCATCTGCAGCACCCCGCTGCGAAGTTCATCACCGCGTTTCATGCTGTTGAGCTTCCGGTCGCGTGCATCGATTGCCAGCTCGACTTCACCCCAGTGGGTCGCATGGATCTGGACGAGCTCATTTTTCTTGGCCTCGCTCCGCAATCCATCGGTTACCGATTCGATACGGAAATGAGGAGCCAGTTCGCCTATGTATCTGGGTTCCAACTCGGCCAGGGGATTGCCGTCATCATCCTTGACCTTGTGTTTCCCGACCACCACTTCGATGGCGGCAACCAGGATCTGGAAAGCGCCGGCGACTGCCGCGTTCCCTTCGTTCTCGGCGGCTCGCAGGTCCTTCTCGAAGACCTTTCTTTCCTCTTCCGGCAGGCTCATTCGACGTGAGAATTTCTGTGTGTCGATAACGATCCCCTCGATCCCCGAGGAGACTTCCAGGGAGTCATTCTTGACATCCTCGCCAGCTCGACCAAAGATCGCATGCAGCAGTTTTTCCTCTGGGGTCAGTTCTGTCTTGCTCTTCGGAGAGACCTTGCCAACCAGGATATCTCCAGGTTTCACGTAGGTCCCAATCTGGACGATTCCGCTCTGGTCAAGGTTACTTAATGCCTTCTCGCTGACATTGGGGATGTCCCGGGTGAATTCCTCCCGGCCGAGCTTGGTTTCGCGGATCTCCACGTCGAATTCCTCGATGTGGATCGACGTGTAGGTGTCATTTTTTACCAGCTCTTCACTGATGATGATGGCATCTTCATAGTTGTAGCCATCAAAGGACATGAAGCCGACGAGCACGTTGCGTCCCAGGGCCAGTTCCCCCAGATAAGTGGCAGCTCCATCGGCCAGAACCTGGCCTTTTTCCACTCTGTCACCGATGTTGACAATCGGTCGCTGGTTGAGGCAGGTTCGTTCATTCAGGCCTGAGAACTTCTTCAGCACATAGCTGTCATTGCCAACGACGATCTCGTCTGCATCACACTTGTTGATCCTGCCTGCCCGCCGTGCAGTGATTACCATGCTGGAATTCTCGGCAACCGCCTTCTCCATCCCGGTTGCAACAATCGGGGGTTCCGTGATCAGCAGTGGCACTGCTTGCCGTTGCATGTTGGATCCCATCAGGGCGCGGTTTGCATCATCGTGTTCCAGGAAGGGGATCAGGCCGGCAGAGACACCTACCATCTGGCTGGGGGCGACGTCGATAAATTCCACCTGATCGGGTGTGACGATCTCGAAGTCTCCGCGATAACGAGCGATTAACGTGGAACCTTCAAGGATCTTGTCGTCCACGTGGGTATCTGCTGGAGCGACATAGGCCTCGGACTCCTGGTCGGCGCGCAACCAGACGATCTCGTCGGTCAATCGCCCTTTCTTGACTTCACGGTAAGGGGTGACCATGAAGCCGTAGTCATCGACGGTGGCATAAATCGCCAGGCTGGAAATCAACCCGATATTGGTCCCTTCCGGGGTCTCGATTGGGCAGATGCGACCGTAGTGGGAGATGTGAACATCACGAACCTCAAATCCGGCCCGTTTCCGGTTCAAGCCGCCTGGGCCCAAGGCAGAGAGGCGACGTTCATGGGTCAGCTGGGAAAGTGGATTCGTCTGGTCCACGACCTGTGAGAGTTCACCGCGGCCAAAGAAATAATCGATCGCCGCCGAAATGCTCTTGGGATTGATCAGGCTGCGAGGAGTCATGTCCTCCTGATCCTTGAGACTCATCCGTTCCTGGACCGTGCGCCGGAGCTTCAGGAACCCCTTGCGCAACTCGTCACAGGCCAGCTCGTCAATAGTCCGCAGTCGCCGGTTCCCGAGGTGATCGATGTCATCGACCTCTGCGTTTTCGTCGGCCGTGGCAAGGAGCAGAAGGTAGGAGATCGAAGCCAGGATGTCATCCGGCCGGAGCGTCATTTCCTTTTCAGAGACGTTGAGCTTGAGCTTGCGGTTAATGCGGAAACGTCCGACCCGTCCAAGCCGGTACCGGTTTGCATCAAAGAACTTCTCCTCGAACAGGGTTCGGGCTTTCTCCAACTGGGGTGGATTCCCGGGCCGGAGTCGCTGGTAAATTCGCAGGAGTGCTTCCTCGTGGCTGGAAGTCACGTCATCGGCCAGGCTGTTGAAGATCAGGGCGGTGCGAGGATTATCCATCACCTCGACACTCTTGACACCTGACGAACAGACAAGCTCGGCTGCATTCTTGGTGATCTTGTGTCCCGCCTCAATGAGAATCTCTCCCGCCAGGTCACTCGATGCGGGGTAGATGATGTCGTCAACGGCTATCTTCCCCTCGATCTTGGCGGCGCTACGGCCGTCCACGATTTTCTGGGTTGCCGTCTCATAAAAGGTACGGATGAGATCCGCATCGGTACTCAGGCTCGGGGACATGGCTCGTAACAAGGTCATGGCCGAGAACTTGCCACTCTGGTCGATCCGGACCGTGATAATCTCTTTCTTGGTGCAATTGATCTCAATCCAGCTGCCCCGTTCCGGGATGACCCGGCAACTTGCAAGCTTGGCATCGCTCGTCGTGTCATTTTCCAGGACAAAATCGACGCCCGGGCTTCGATGTAACTGGCTCACGACAACCCGCTCGGCACCGTTAATAATGAACTCTCCGCCACCCATCATGATTGGCAGGTCACCGAGGAAAACCTCCTCCTCCACGGGCTCTTCCTTGTTGAGTCGCATCCATACACGGAATGGCCGACCATAGGTGAGTCGAAGTTGACGGCATTCAGCGGGCGTGTATCGCGGTTTCCCCAGCTCGTAGCGGAGGTACTCGAGATTGATCGACTTGTCGTAGCTCTCGATCGGGAAAATCTCCTGCAGCACACTTTCCAGGCCCTGGATCTTACGGTTGGTTGGGTCCAGATCTCCCTGGAGGAAATCCGCGTAACTGGCAGTCTGAATCTGCGTCAGGTTTGGCGTGATGGGTGCATCACGACCACTGCCAAAAAATCGGATTGATGAAGGAGTCAGCCGTCGTTGTGAAGTAGTCGGCATGCGTGGTGTGCTCCACTGAGGCAGTATTAGTTAGTTTCCCTTGCGGGGTATCAAGTGGTTTGGCCGGGGGTGAGGGTTAGGGGCGCACTCCCGGCGCCGTGATGTCCTTCCAATTCAGGAAGGACACCAGCGTGCCGTTGCTGGTAAGTCGCGGAGTATGTCAATCAATCACCCTGCATATCGCAGCTGCCCTCGAGCCTCTGCGAACTCTTCTTCAGGTGCATGAATCAATCCTACCGCCAGGAGCCTTTTGTGCCCTTGGTGGCAACGAAGTCAAAGGTGGTTACTTCAGTTCGACAGCTCCACCCGCTTCCTCGATCTCGGATTTCATCTTCTCAGCTTCTTCCTTGTCGACACCCTCACTGACAACCGCTTCGCCGTCAGCAGCGCTTTCGACCAGCTTCTTGGCATCCATCAGTGACAGGCCACTGAGGTTTTTCACGACCTTGACGACGCCGAGTTTCTGGTCACCATAACCAGTTAACACGACACTGAAGCTCGTCTGCTCAGCAGCAGCCTCGCCTCCACCATCGCCTCCCCCAGCTGCCGCCATTACAACACCACCGCCGGCAGCCGGCTCAATGTCATAGGCGTCCTTGAGGTAGTCGCTCAATTCCTTCGCCTGCTTCAGAGTTAACTCAGAAATCTGGTCGCCAAGCTTGATTGTCTCCTCGGCGAATTCAATTGTTGCAGCATCTTCAGACATTTCAGATACAGCCCTTTCTCTTCATGGTTGTCACTCCTGCCACCGGCAGGGTTTTCAACCAAAACAAAAAAATGTTGTTATTAATAAAAGGACACAGACACCGGTCTGTATCCACCCGTTCGTTACTCCTCCGTGTCGTCGCCGGCTTCTTCCTCGGCCGGTGCC
>JAPYUD010000010.1:19647-22127 GCA_029936215.1 Pirellulaceae bacterium
TCTTCTGCTGGTTGTTCAGCATCGTCGCCGGCTTCTTCCTCGGCCGGTGCCTCTTCTGCTGGTTGTTCAGCATCGTCGCCGGCTTCTTCCTCGGCCGGTGCCTCTTTGTCTTCTGGGAAGTTTTCGAATTGAGAGCTGAGCAATGCTCCGGGAGCAAGCAGTTGCGATGAAAGTCGTGAGCCGACTCCAAGTATCTGTCCGACCAGGATGCTTAGCTGTTCTTCGCGACTTGGCCACTTACTGATTTCCTGAACGTCCTCAGGTGTAAGTTGTTCCCCATCCATGATCCCGCCGCGAGCATGGAAAGCTTCGAACTGTTCTGTATCCTGGTCGAACCGTGCAACTTCCTTGACAAGGGAAACAAAATCGTCGCCGCCCCAGCAAATGGCCAGGCTTCCACCCAGTCCTTCAAAGGCGCTCGCGAGCGGTGTTCCCTCGGTAGCCCGGCGAGCCATGCTGTTCTTGACAACCATCAAATGGATATCTTTTTCGCGCAGTTGGCGTCGCATCAGGACCGAGTTATTGACCTCGAGTCCAATCACATTGGCCAGCACGCATTCATCGATGCCATCAAGCCGACTGGCGATTTCATCGGTGATTAGTTGTTTCAGGTATTTACTCATGGTCCAGTTACGCTTCTTGATTCCCTAGTTGATTTATGGATGTCCGCTATGCGGCAATGTGAATTCCCGGGCTCATCGTGGCACAGATCGAGATCCCCCTGACGTAGGTCCCCTTGAGGGAGAGTGGTTTAAGACCCTGGATATGGTTGATGAATGCCTGGATGTTCTCGGATAACTGCTTCGCTTCAAAACTTATGCGACCGACGACAGCGTGGACATTTCCACCCGTGTCATTACGGAACTCCACCTTGCCCGCCTTGTACTCGGAGATGACTTTTTCCACGTCGGGAGTCACGGTCCCGGCACGGGGCGAGGGCATCAGTCCACGTGGGCCGAGCACCTTACCAAGAGGCCCGACAATTCCCATCATGTCCGGTGTTGCGATACAGACATCGAATTCCGTCCAGCCATCCTGGATTTTCTTTGCCAGGTCTTCCTGTCCGACCTCGTCAGCTCCCGCCTCCTCAGCTGCCTTGGCAAGGTCCCCCTTGGCAAAGACCACTATTCGCTGGGTTCGACCAATGCCGTTTGGAAGCACAAGGGAGCCACGGATAATCTGATCAGCCTGTTGAGCATCCACTCCTAGCCGCATGTGGATTTCCACGGTCTGGTCAAACTTGGTTCCATCGAATTGCTTGAGCAGCTTCACTGCCTGGGAGACATTCAGTGGGCCCTTGTCCTGGGCCTTCTGGAGCAATTCTGCGTATCGTTTTGATGTCTTTGCCATTTTATTTCAGAACACTGGTTTCTTGTTGATGAAATGTCCGTGTCGATAGCCTAGTCAACAACCTCAATCCCCATGCTTCGGGCGGTGCCCTCGATAATTCGCCGGGCGTGCTCTGGATCACGGGCGTTCAGATCCTCTATTTTCTTCTGAACGATGTCATCAACCTGGCCACGAGTTACCGTTCCGACTTTTTCCTTGTTGGGTATCCCCGAACCCTTGGCAACTCCAGCCGCCTGTTTGAGCAATGAAGCCGCTGGTGGGCTCTTGGTGATGAAATCAAAGGACCTGTCACCATAGACGGTGACAACCACAGGGATCGGAGTCCCGTTGTATTCCTTGGTCCGATCATTGAATTGCTGGACAAATTGTCCCAGGTTGATACCAAACTTGCCGAGCGCAGTACCAACCGGTGGCGCGGGAGTTGCCTGCCCGCCCGGCACCTGGAATTTCGTTTGTCCCATGATTTGCTTTGCCATGGCGTTTACTTATATTTCCTCAATTTGCCAGTGTTCAAGTTCCACGGGCGTGGATCGACCGAAGATGTTGATCAGCACCGTCACGCGACCGTTGGCCTGGTCAACCACCTCGACGTCGCCCTCAAAGTTTTGGAAGTATCCATCCTTGACGCGGACGCGGTCGCCAGTCTTGAAAGCAATGGCAGTCTTGACCAGGGCTTCTTCTTCGCCATCATCCACATCTGTCTTGATGATTCGTTTTACCTCGTGCGGAGCCATCGGGGTGGGCTTGCCAACAGCACCAGTAAAGTCGCCTATGCCAGGTGTTTCCCTGACAAGGAACCATGTGTCATCGTTAATCACCATGTTGACCATGATGTATCCGGGATAGAGTTTTTTGCGAACGATTCGGCGTTGACCGCTACGATTAAATTCCGCAATCTCCTCAACCGGGACGACAATGTCATGAACGTATTCCTCGAGCCCTTCCATCTTCACGCGTCGCTCGAGAGTATCCCGAATCGAGGCTTCCCGGTTAACCTGCACCTTGAGGATGTACCAGTTCAGTCCTGAGCCATCGTCTTCCTCGACTTCCTCGGCGGCTTCAGGCTCAGCCTCTTCGGCTGCGTCCTCTGTCTCCTCGGCCGCTTCAGGCTCAGCCTCTTCGGCTGCGTC
>JAPYUD010000408.1:0-3855 GCA_029936215.1 Pirellulaceae bacterium
GTGGATGAAGAGAACGGCTGCCTTCGTTATCTTCCTGGAACGCATCTTCATCCACTCAGACCACACAGCCAGACAGCAGTGCTGGGTTTCTCCCAGGGTATCACCGATTACAGTGACGAGGATCGTCAGCAGGAAATGGCGGTGCTGATGGAACCTGGTGATATCGTGGCACACCATGGGAATATGATTCACCGCGCTGATGCCAACAGCTCGGACGATCGCCAGCGGAGAGCGTATGCCACCGTTTTTCATGCTGCAAGTTGCACTAAGGACAGCGAGACGCTGGCCCGTTACCAGGCACAGCTGAAGGACCAGCACGATCGGGTCAACCACGGGCCATTATCGACAGGACAGGAGTGATGGGCGCGGATCCGGTGAACGAATCGACAAAACTCGACATTAGCCAGGAGCAGCTGGTAACGCGACTGTATGCCGACGCCGAACTGCTTCTCCGCAAGGGACACTCGCTCTCGGAGATTCGCGATGGGATTCTCAACGCCGGCCTTCACCAGGACGACGCTGACCAGATGATCGATACGTTGTCTGGGTATCTCCAGCAGAAGGATGGAGAGATTGCCCGGCGGAATATCTTTTACGGTTCTCTCTGGCTGCTGGGATCGATCGGTGCTGGGGCAGCGATATACACGGCAGACCTCTCCGTCGGGGCGTGGCTAGCTGCAGTGGTAGGAGGTATTCTCGGGCTGACGCTGCTGCTCCGCGGAATCATACAACTGCGAGTTGATAAATCCTGAGGGGAAAGCTCTTTGGTGTGGCCGGCCGGCATGCGTTACGATGATCGGCAATCCCTCCGGCCGGGAAATTGAAGCACAGCGAAATCCGCACGATCCGATACAAGGACACAAGAGATGGAAGTGATTGCCAGGCGAGGGCTGCGTGGTTGGCGATTGGTTGGATGCCTGTCGTTGGTGTTTTTCCCACTGATTAGTTCTTCGCTTTCAGGTAGGGAGCCACAACGGGTCAGCCTGGCGACCGACAGTTACACCTGCCGCTGGACCGACCAGGTGATCACGATCGATGGAAAGGGAGACGAGCGAGCATGGGAAAAGGCAGAACTTATTGACTCGTTTGCTGTCTCCTGGTTGCGAGGATCCGAACGAAGGTCACCCCGGACAAGAACACGTTCCCGCTTGCTGTGGGATCGCGAGTATCTCTACTTCCTCGCCGAAATGGAAGATGGGGACCTTTTTGCCGATATCGATAAACATGACGGAAGAACCTGGCTCAACGATGTCTTTGAACTTTTCTTTAAACCGTCCGGTCAACACGAGGGTTATTACGAGTTCCAGGTAAATGCTGCCGGGACCATGATGGACATGTTCATTCCCCAGCGAACCCGGACGATGTTCCTGGATTATGTTGACAAGGGGGATTTTCATCTTGCCACCCACGTTATTCTCAAGGGAACTCTGAACAAGCGGGATGATCGAGACGAGGGGTGGCAAGTCGAAGGCCGCATTCCCTGGACCGATTTCCGAAGTGCCGGTGGTCGGCCGTTATCGGGTGAAAGCTGGCGGTTTGCTCTCTGCCGCTATGACTACGACAGGACATTTTCCGAGCCAGACCTTTCCAGCAGTGCCCCGCTGACGGAAAGGAACTATCACCAGCATGAAGAGTACGGGGAGTTGGTGTTTGCCGGGCCTGATCGGGACACGTCCCGGGCGTACGGCGTGGCTCCTTTTCAGCCGGTCAGCAGTTCTCGTGTAAAAGGAACGCCCGATCCACCCCTTCCCTACGACGTCGTGAGGGCACTGCCGCAGTTGAAACTGACCAACCCGGTTTACGTGGAAAAGGAACCTGGAAGCACGCGACTTTTCATCATTGATCAGGATCCCGCCGGTGGGCAGCGCGTCGGCCGGACAACGGGGGATGCTAACAGTGACGAGGTGGAGACACTGTTGAAGACCGGGGACGTGGCCTACAGCCTGACATTTCATCCAGATTACCAAACAAACGGATATTTCTATGTCGGAAGTGATGGGCCATTGAGCGAGGAGAACAGTGAGAAACATGTGCGTGTCACTCGACACACGATCTCCCGTGATGCGCCGGTTAAAGTGATTGACAGCCAGGTGATTATTCACTGGGCTTCCAACGGCCATAACGGGGCAGCGGTCACTTTTGGTCATGACGGGATGCTCTACATTACCTCCGGGGATGGAACCAGCGACTCCGACACCAACCTGACTGGACAGGGCCTTGATCACCTGCTTGCCAAGGTGCTGCGGATTGATGTGGACCATCCCGACGAGGGGAGAGCCTATTCTGTACCGGCGGACAACCCATTTGTTGACCTGGAGGGTGCCCGTCCGGAAACCTGGGCTTATGGTTTCCGGAATCCCTGGCGGATGACAACCGATTCCCGTACGGGGCACATCTGGGTTGCTCAGAACGGACAGGATCTCTGGGAGCAGGCTTACCTGGTCGAGCGGGGAGCAAATTACGGATGGAGCATCTACGAGGGAAGCCACCCGTTTTACCTGACGCGCCAGCGCGGCCCCACGCCAATCCTCAAACCGACGCTTGAACATTCTCACCTGGAAGCCCGCTCGCTCACCGGGGGAATTGTCTATTACGGGAAGAGGTTTCCGGAACTGGAGGGTGCGTACATCTACGGGGATTATTCCACCGGGAAGATTTGGGCGGCACGTCATGACGGTGAGAAGCTTCTCTGGCACCGAGAGGTAGCGGATACCACGCTCCAGATTGTCGGTTTTGGAACGGACGGGGAGGGGGAACTGCTGATCGTCGACTACAAGGCGGGCACGGAGGGTGGATTCTATACCTTTGAAGCAAACCAGCAGGCGAGGAAAAATAGCCGATTTCCCCAGCGGCTCAGCAAGAGTGGCCTGTTTCAATCTGTCAGGAACCACCAGCTTCACCCGGGAGCGATTCCCTACGATGTGAACGCACCGCTCTGGTCCGACGGGACATTCAAGTCCCGGTATGTCGTTCTTACCGATGACGGCGACCGGATTGGTTTCTCACCTGATGGAAACTGGTCCTTTCCGGCAGGCACGGTGCTGGTCAAGTCCTTTGCCCTGGAGATGGAAGAGGGGAACCCTGAATCGCGCCGCTGGATCGAGACGCGATTTATGCTCTTTGAAGAAGGAGAGTGGGTGGGTTATTCCTACCAGTGGAATGACCAGCAAACCGACGGCGTGCTGGTCGCTCGTGATGGAACCGAGCAGATCTTCCAGGTCCAGACAGCAGCGGGGATGCGGAAACAGACGTGGCGGTATCCGAGCCGTACGGAATGCATGACCTGCCACAGCCGGGCGGCAAATTATGTCCTGGGTCTGAAGACCCGGCAGCTTAACCGGGACTTTGATTATGGGAACGTGGTTGACAACCAGCTGCTGTCGTTTGAGCGACTTGGGGTGCTCGAGGTGGATTGGGGAGGGCAGGCCGGGGCGATTTTGCGTGGGCAATTGCAGCGGCAGGGGGAAAAAGAGGAGGTGATTGCGGCGCATGTCGCGCAACTTGGACAGACCTCGTCCCAGCGGACAGTTGCCTCATCGACCGTGCTGGCACATGATCCAGGCGAGTACCCACGCATGGTCAATCCCTATGATGATTCGCATCCGCTCGAGAAGCGGGTGGCGGCGTACCTGGAATCCAACTGCGCGCAGTGCCACGTCGGTGCGGGGGGAGGAAACGCCCAGATGAACCTGCTCTCCTCGGTCGGTCTGTCGGGGATGAAGATCGTGGACGTGAAGCCGCTTCATGACAGCTTTGGCATCCAGGACGCTCGCCTCGTGGCACCAGGGGATCCGTCGCGTTCGGTGTTGCTGGAACGACTTTTGCGTCGGGGACAAGGCCAGATGCCACAACTGG
>JAPYUD010000409.1:0-3855 GCA_029936215.1 Pirellulaceae bacterium
ATGCTGGATCGGTCCTTCTGGGGTGAGCCGATCGGCGTGTAATGCATCTGAAAGACCAGCTTGGAACCGGCCGGAATTCGCTTGGCCCAGCCCGTCGGAAGTTCCAGGGGCCTGGTGCCCGGGGCAAAACCTGCCAGGTGGTTGAATCCACGCACGTCGCGGTCGAGCCCTCGGGACTGAGCGTTGGGAGGCCGTATGAAGGCGATGATGTGATGAACCACCGCCGCATTGCCAGGTCGGCATTCGACCATGGAGACCCATTTGTCCTCGGTAAAACCCGGGTCGACCGTGTAATAACGGTAGGGATCCACGCCCTCTGCTTTGACGTCAATCCCCTCGGCGGCGATGAAGATCTCTGCGTCGGGTTTATCAATAAACCACTTGTTTTTAAAAACAAGCGGTGGCGGCAACTGGGAGGTGTCTCCTTCAGGGCAGCCATTGGCCACCCAGGTGGAAATCATTTCTTTTTCTTTTTCGGTGAGGCGGGCATCGTTGCTAAAATCACCGTGCTCCCGTGTTGCATGCCAAGGCGGCATTCGGTTTTGGTCCACCACTTCGCCAATCATCTCACCCCAGCCAGCCACTTCGTCGTAATTGCTCATCGTGAAAGGCCCGATCTGTCCCTCGCGGTGACAGTTCAGGCAACGCTTTTGAATAAGCCGTGATATCTGGTTGCTGTAGGTAACAGGGCTGTTGTCTTTTGCCTTTCGTATGCGACCGATGATGCAGCCCTTGATCGCGGTTACCGGGACACTTACCTCGGTACCAGCGACAAGTTCCGTTACCGCCTCCGCCAGGTCGCGCCGTCTCGCCGCGGGCGCCGCCAGGCCAACGCCAGAGCCAAACGTGTACTGGTTGTCAATTCGGCCGTGATAACAGATTGTGCCGGTCTCATCGAGGAGGAAAACCTCCGGGGTGCGGGTGGCGCCAAAATCATCTGCGACCTTGTTCCCAACGTCCTTGAGGATCGGGAACTTGACGGCATGTCGACGGGAATAGGCATCCAGCTCGGTGATCGAATCCTGCACGTTGGAGTTAATGGCCAGAACCCGAATTCCCGTTTCCGAGAACTCCTCCGAGAGACCCTGCATCCGCGGACCGTAAAGTTTGGCCAGGGGGCAATCGGTTCCCATGAAGTAAATGATCGTGCCCTTTTCCCCGCCCGAGGTTTTAAGCGAGTGCTGCTTGCCACGGAAATCCTTGAGCTTGAAATTGTCTACCTTTTGACCGATGACGGAGTTATTCAATTCCGCCGAGTCGACGTTATCAACGGCAATAATCAAAGCAAAAAGAAGAGCGAGACTTATTGAAGCAGGTCGCATGGCTTGTCACCTTTTGGGGCTTACCTGGAGCAACAGGAATGGTCTTTTGCAATGAAGTGTGGCTGGCTCACGAACTTGTCGGTGGCTGGCCATTGCCTATCAAAAAGATATCACAGGTGCCGGTTGGAAAACAAGCTTAAGGCGGATTTACGAAACGGCTTGTGCGATTGGGGTGTTTGACCACCCAGCAGGGTTGGACCAGAATGCAGGCCGGTATCTCTAGTTTCGTCATACAGGTCACGGAATATGACTCTCAATCTCGGTAGCCTGCTGGCAGAATCTTCGATTCGGTTTCCCCACCAGACCGCAATCATTAGCGATGGTGAACGCTTCAGTTACAGGCAAATTGACGACGCGGCACGCCGTTGTGCCCACGCCCTGGCATCTTCCGGTTTCAAACGAGGTGACCGCTTGGCCATCATGTTGCCAAATATCACGGACTTCACGATTGCCTACTATGCTGCACTTTATCGAGGTTGCGTTCTGGTTACCCTCAACACGCTGCTTTCCGCTGACGAAGTCGCCTTCCAGCTTGCAAACAGCGAGGCGAGAGGGCTTGTCGTGGACCTGGAATTCCTGGCGGCTGGCAGGGAGGGTTTTCATCGGACCGAGAGCTGTCGGTTGCTTTATGTAACCGGGATGGACGGTGTCGCACCGGAGGGAGCGGTTAGCTTTGACGAGATGCTTGCCGGTTCGGAACATTCGGACGTTGAACAGACGATGCCGGACGAGACCGCAGTGATTATCTACACCAGTGGGACGACTGGGCGGCCAAAGGGAGCGGAACTTACCCACTTTAACCTTCATCGAAACGCGCAGTATGTCTCGGAGCGAGCTTTTAGCGACTGGCCGAAATCGATCCAGGTAATGGGTCCCGGACAGGTGGCACTCTCCGCCCTGCCGCTTTATCACATCTTCGGGCAGACAAACGTGCAAAACGCGATGCTTCTTGGGGGAGCGACTTTTACTAACGTGAGGCGATTTACGCCGGGAGCCGTCATCGAGGCCATTTCGCGGGACCAGGTGACGTTCTTTCCAGGAGTCCCGACGATGTATTTTTCCCTATTGCACGCCCCCGAATCGGAATCCGCCGATATGTCTAGCCTCCAGTTTTGTGTTTCCGGCGGCGCTGCCATGCCGGTGGAGGTCAAGCGTGCTTTCGAGAAGCGGTTCAAAGTCCATATCCAGGAAGGGTATGGTCTCACCGAAACATCCCCGCTGGCAACGATCCAGTCGCCGTCGGAAACCGCCAAGGTGGGGACGATCGGCAAACCTATCCACGGCATTGAACTAAGAATATTCGACGACGAAGGTGTCGAGGTTCCGCAGGGAGAACGGGGCGAAATCGTGATTCGAGGACACAACACGATGAAAGGTTATTTTCGTAATCCGGAGGCAACCGAGGAGGCATTTCGAGGTGGCTGGTTTCACAGTGGGGATATTGGCTATATCGATGAAGAGGGGGATGTCTTTATCGTCGACCGAAAGAAAGACCTGATCATCCGGGGTGGTTACAACGTCTATCCCCGCGAGGTGGAGGAGGTGCTCTATGCGCACCAGGCGATACGGGAGGCGGCGGTGCTTGGAGTGCCAGACGAAAAATATGGCGAGGAAGTGAGAGCGGTTATCTCACTCATGGAAGGTTGTGAGGTGACGTCCGAGGACATCATTAGTTACTGCAAGGAACATCTGGCGGCCTACAAGTATCCCCGTGTAGTCGATATCATCGACGAACTGCCAAAAGGGTCGACAGGAAAGATCCTCAAGCGTGCCATGCGCGAATAACATTCAATCCCGAGAAGGCTGGGTTTGGCGATGAACGATCAACAGACGGATGAACTGCGTGCGGACGTCGAGGCGTTTTGCCAGGAGATTCGTCCCACCGAGGAACTCTGCTACCTCGAGCATCGGTTTAACGATGAGGCGATCGGCCTGGCCCGCAAATACAACCTTCTTGGAATGCCCTATGACTTGGAATACGGTGGCCGGGGGGTAAGCCTTGCAGCGTACCTGGATGCGATCAGAAGGATCGGTCGCGAGGGAAGCGGTTTGCGAACCCTCTTTTCCGGACATACCTCGATTGGCGAATATCCGGTTGCCCGGTTCGGTAGCGAGGAACAGAAAAAGGCGTACCTGGCGCCGGCCTGTCGCGGCGAAAAGATTTTGGCCTTTGGCCTGACGGAGCCCGAAGCTGGTTCGAACCCGCTGGAGATGCAAATGACATATCGTCGTGAAGGCGATACGTTTCTCCTCAACGGGACGAAATACCTGATCTCCAACGGTGGGATTGCTGACGCGATCGTGGTTTTTGGTTACCCGGAAGGGGGTAAAGGCCGAATAAGTGCTTTCATCGCCGATACCGGCGGGGAGAGCTTCGAACATGAGGACATGACGGCGAAGGTTGGTTTGCCAACAAGTAACACATCCATGTTTGAACTAACCGATCACGTGGTGCCGGCAGGCAATTTACTTGGAGAAGAAGGGGATGGTTTCAAAATCGCCATGGAGACATTGGTGAGTGGCCGTTTAAGCG
>JAPYUD010000011.1:0-15864 GCA_029936215.1 Pirellulaceae bacterium
GGCAATCACCTGGTGTGCACCGATGGTGGGGTGCACGTGATCCATGTAGACGTTGTTGCCGGCAATCCCCTGGGGCGACTCTGCCGAGAGTGCTTGACCGACTTCGGCCAACGGGGTGCCTGTTTCGGATGCCAGCTGGTGGACAAAAACCTGCATCTCGTCCAGGATCCGCAGGGGGCAGATATCCAGTTGCTTTGCCTTGTGGTACGCCGCCTTCGCCTCGGCGTACTCTCCCAGTTGGTCGTGGCAGCGGGCCATTCGGTAATGCAGCAGGGCGTGCTGGTCGTCGATCTCCGCCGCCAACTGGTAGAGGATCAGGGCACTCTCCGGGTCACCAGCCAGCCTGGTCGCCTGCTGGAAAAACCGTTCCCATTCCTGTTGCTCGCTGATCGGTGTACGGGCTGAGTACTGGGACTTGAAGGGAGGACAGTCGCGCAGGTTACTACCCATGGCGACAAGTGCCAGCGGGACTTCTTTTTCCCGGCAGCGAGTGATCATGCTCCGCAGCGAATGCTGGAAATGCTCCTTCACGTCGGCCTGCCACTCCAGGTCCCGATGATAGGATCCGTAGCCGCTATCCTCGTCCAGCAGCACCGCCACCTCGCCAGGCAGCGTCTTGTCGGAATTGCGGCGGGCCTGGTCGACGTCCGCAGCGGAAAAGAATGAACGGGCAACGGTCACGGTTCGCAGAGACCCAAGCCCGGCCAGGATCCCGCCAGAACTTTCTTTCACATCACTGTAGGTTCGGTCCTCAAGAAACTCGTTCTGGCCGGTGGCGATCACCACCAGGTCTGGATCGTAGGTAAGGATCTCGTCCAGCATCAGGCTGAGGCGATAGCTTGCGTAAGAAAGCCCGCCACAATTGATCACCTCGTAGTTCCGTGAAGGATCCCGGGCATTCAGCTCGACCTGCATCCACTGGGAAAAAGCGGTATCGGTGGTGTAGGGACGGCCCCGCACGGTGGATCCCCCCATGCAGAAGATGCGGAATGTTTTTTCTCCCTTGCTGGCGGGGAACTGCTGGTCGCCAAAGTAGAGGGAACGGGAGCGGGAGGTCTGGTAGCCTGTTTTCTGCTGGTCCAGTTCAAACAGCGGGTGTAGCGGCCCAAAGCCAAAATAAGGATCTACCAGCGAGGTCGGCTTGCCGATACCGAGTGCCCGCAGCGAGATTTCCAGGACAATAAATGGACTGGTTCCAAGCAGGATTGCCGCCAGTACGAACATCATTCGCCGCCGACCCCGGGGGGCGGGACGAGTTTCTTCAGGTGTGCTTGATTTGTCCATCCGCTGTTAACCTGCTGGCAGTTCGCAGGTTCTCGATTTAAAACAAGAGGAGTCGTTCGGTTATCAAAACCGCTCCAGGTCCTTTTCCATGGTCGACTCAAACAGTCTACAGGATCGTGTTGATGCCTTGCAGCAGCAACTCGCTCAGCAGGCGTCTGCCAGCCGCCGCCGTTTTATTATTGGCGTCAGTTTTGCCCTGGTGATGATCGTGATGCTGGGAATGACCCTTCGTCGCGGGATGTCTCCAGGTGGTTCGGATGTCCGGGAGATGTTCTGGCTGCTGTCGCATGATGCTGGGACGCGAGAGGAACGTATCGAGGCATTCCTGGCGCTGGTGGAGGAAGGGAATACCGAATGGCGGATTGCCCGGCTCAAGGGGCTTGACCTGGGCGGCCTGGACCTTGAAGGGGCAGACCTGACCGATGCCATCCTGGATAACTGCAAGCTTGTGGATGCCAACCTCAAGCAGGCCATCCTGGTCCGGGTCGGACTGGAGGCAGCAGACCTGAGTGGCGCCGACCTGGAGGGAAGTAACATGCGAGAGTCCTGGTTGCTTCGGGGCAGCCTGGTGGGAGCGAACCTGGTCGGCGTTGACCTTGTCGGCGCCTCGCTGCAGCAGGTGTTAGCCGGGGGAGCGGACTTTTCCAATGCCATGCTGGCAGAAACCGACATGCTGCTGGCTGATTTGAGCGGTGCCACGCTGGCCGGAGCGGACCTGACGGGGGCGAACATGGAGGCGGCATTACTCGAAGGAGCCAATCTGAAGGGGGCAGATTTCAGCGGCTGCGGGTTGCTGGAAACCGACTTCACCGATACCAACTGGTGGCAGGCGGCAGGAATGTCGGTCGACCTGGTTGCCGAACTGAGGGACCGGTATCCCCCTGGTGAATCCGCCCCGGCCGAGTGGCGAGAGGATTTTTCCAGGTGGGCCAGTGAATATGATGCCGCAAATCCGCCCCTGCCCGAGACGGAATCACCACCGGTGGACGTGGACAAACCCGTTGACGAGTAGTTTTTTACAGGAAAAGAAGACCATGATGCGATTGCTATACCTCGGTGCTTTCTTGCTGCTGGTCTCACCCCTTTCGGCTGATGGACCGCGGGATAATGATCCGACCACTGTCCGCCGGGTTCCTCGCCTGGGCGTGGAAGTATCCGAGGAAGAGGCGAGCAAGCTCAACGAGGACCTTGCGAAGCTGGCTGGGATGATCCAGCGAGTACAGCAGCACGGGGATCAACAGGCCAGGTCGTTGCTGCCCGACGTGATGATCTATCACCGGGCCGTTAAGGATAACCTTGAGCACCAGGAGTTCTTTGCTCCTGGGGATATCCAGAAAGCACATCGCCTGCTGGCGACGGGAATCGAGCGGGCTGGCCAGCTAGCCGGGGGGAATGCTCCCTGGACCCGACAGACGGGACTGGTGGTGCGAGGATTTATCTCGCGGCTGGACCAGACCGTTCAGCCCTATGGGCTGGTGGTGCCGCCAACTTATCGTACGGATGGGGAGTCACCTGCCCGGGTTGATATCTGGTTTCATGGGCGGGGAGAGACGCTTAGCGAAACGAGTTTTATCGATCAGCGAGGGCGCCAGGCCGGGCAGTATACTCCCGCCGGGACAATTGTGCTGCATCCCTATGGCCGGTACTCGAATGCATTCAAGTTTGCCGGGGAAGTCGATGTGCTGGAGGCACTCGAGCATGTCAAGCAGCATTACCGGGTCGATGAGCAGCGGATATCCGTGCGTGGTTTCTCGATGGGAGGAGCTGCCTGCTGGCAGTTCGCCGTGCACTATGCCGATCGCTGGTTTGCCGCCAACCCGGGCGCGGGCTTTTCGGAGACGCCGGAATTCCTCCGTTTCTTCCAGAAGGAAACACTCTCACCGACTCCCGCCGAACGGAAACTGTGGCATCTGTATGACTGCACCGACTATGCCATCAACCTTTTTCACTGCCCGACAGTTGCTTACAGCGGGGAGATTGATATCCAGAAACAGGCGGCAGACATCATGGCCGAGGCGCTCAAGAAAGAGGGGATCGAGCTGGTCCACGTGATCGGGCCCGGGACCGCACACAAGATTCACCCGGCTGCAAAGCTGGAGGTTGAACGGCGTTTTGACCAACTGGCTCGCAGTGGCAATGATAACGCGGGCCATTCAGCGGAAGTCCACCTGGTGACCTACACGCTCAAGTACAACCGCATGTACTGGCTGACGATTGACCGCATGGGCGAGCACTGGCAGCGGGCCCGTGTGGATGCCGCGGTGGGTTCCTCCAACGAGCTTGAAGTGGTTGCCGAGAATGTCACCCAGATGACATTCTCCCTGCCGTCAGGCCAGAGGTTGCTGAAGGTGACCAGCCCGGTCCAGCTCCAGGTTGGCAAGGATCGGATCCAGGCGCCGGCGCCGGGCTCGGACCGGTCGTGGAGATTCACTGTCCACCTGGCCGATGGCCACTGGCAGGCAGGGCCCTTGCCCGGGGAAGGACTTGTCAAGCGAAGCGGCCTGCAGGGTCCAATTGACGATGCCCTGATGGACAGCTTTATTTTCGTGACGCCCAGTGGGCGGGATTCCAGTGAGCTGGTGAACAAGTGGGTGGATGCGGAACTCGAGCGGGCGATCGTGCACTGGCGACGCCACTTTCGTGGCCATGCGCGGGTCAAGAAGGACTCGGAGATCACGCCGGAGGATATTGCCAGTGCCAACCTGGTGCTCTGGGGAACGCCGGGGATGAACAGCCTGCTTGGGAAGGTCGTGGCGGATCTGCCGATCGGCTGGGATGACAAGCAGCTTCGCGTGGGAGCTGATATTTACCCGGCGGATTCCCATGCCCTGGTCGGGGTCTATCCCAACCCTCTGAATCCCGATCGCTACGTGGTCTTTAACAGCAGCTTTACCTTTCGCGACTATGCCTACCTGAACAATGCTCGCCAGGTTCCGATGCTTCCTGACTGGGCGGTGATCGACCTGTCCACGCCTCCGGGGTCGCAGTACCCGGGCAAGGTAGTAGCGGCCGACTTTTTTGATGAGAACTGGCAGCTCAAGGAGAAGTAGCTGCTACTCAGTTCTCGGCAGCACCTTCCCCGGGTTCATGATGTTCTGGGGATCGAGTGCCTGCTTGATCGCCCGCATCACCTCCACCCCTTCCCCGTGTTCCTCAAGCAGGGCATCCTGCTTGCCGATACCGATACCGTGCTCGCCTGTCGAGGTACCGTCCATCTGCAGGGCCAACTGGACAATCTGCCGGTTGATCTCCTGGGCCTCGGCCAGTTCCTCGTCGCTTTCCGGGTCGATCAGGATCAACACGTGGAAGTTCCCGTCACCAACATGGCCAAAGAGAGGGACGGGCAGATTGGTCTGCTGGAGGATCTGTTTTGTTTCCATGATGCACTCGGCGAGCCTGGAGATTGGCACGCAGACATCCGTGATATAGGCGATCGACCCCTCGCGCAGGGCCAGCGAGGCATAGTAGGCGTCATGTCTCGCCTGCCAAAGTTTTTTTCGCTGCTCCGGATCGATGGCCCACTGAAAATCACTGCCGCCGTGCTGCTGGACAAACTGGCCTACTGTCTCGGCCTGTTCCACCACGTGGTTCTGTGAGCCATGAAATTCCATCAGCAGGGTTGGTCTTTCCTCGAGGGTGAGCCCCGAGTAACTGTTCACCGCTGCCACCTGGATCTCATCGAGCAGCTCGATCCTTGCCATTGGGATGCCTCCGGTAAGCACGTCGATCACGCACCTGACCGCAGGCTCGATCTGGTCAAACTGGCAGACCGCCGCGGAAATGGCAGCCGGCTCTGGCTGCAGGCGAAGGGTCACCTCGGTAATGATGCCCAGCGTCCCTTCCGAACCGACCAGCAGGTGGGTCAGGTCATAGCCGGCCGATGATTTGCGTGCTCGGCCACCTGTCCGAATTAGTTGTCCATTGGCCAGGACGGCGGTGAGGCCCATCACGTTCTCGCGCATCGTCCCGTACCGAACGGCGGTGCTGCCAGAAGCCCGCGTGGCAGCCATACCACCGAGCGAGGCATTTGCACCGGGATCGACCGGGAAATACAGGCCGCTCTGTTGCTCCTCGAGGTACTCGTTGAGCTCGAGGCGGGTGACACCGGCCTCGACCGTGACATCAGCATCATCCCGGCTGAAGCGAAGTACCCGGTCCATTTTTCCCAGGTCAATCGAGACACCGCCGCGAATTGCCAGGACCCCTCCTTCCACGGCCGTTCCGGTGCCGAAGGGGATAATTGGCACACTGAATTCAGCACAGGCCCGGACAATCTGCTGAATCTCCTCGTTGTTTTCCGGAAAGACAACCACGTCCGGTGGCGCGGTGGGAAAACGGGAAATATCCCGGCCATGCTCCTCGCGGACCTGCTTCTCGACTGACAGCCGTTCAGCGAGGAGCTCATGAAGTTGCTTGACGAGCTCTGCCGGAACAGCGTTGGAGGGATGATCTGGCATGGTGCCCTTTTTTTGGAGGGGAGGAACCAGTCGTCAGAATACCGCGCCTGTGGATCGGCCGGCCAGTCCACGGCGGGTTTTGTTGAATCTGTTGGGCTACTGGGCTACGATGCAGCCGCAATACAAGAAATTCCATTTCACCCCTGCAGGGAGAAAACTCATGCCGGGAATCAACCGCCGAACGTTTGTTGCCGGTGCTGCGGGAGCGATCGCCGCCAGCCAGCTTCCAACGGCCAAGGCAGCTGCCAGCGAGACGGTTACTGTGGCAGTGCTCGGCTGCGGCCGGGGCAGCTCACTCGCTAGCTGGTTTTCCCGGCTTCCGGACAGCCAGGTTGCAGCAATCTGTGATGTCGACCAGAACCGTGCCGGTGCGCTGTGTGAAAAGATCGAGGATATTTCCGGTCGGCGTCCCGAGTCGGTAACCGATTTTCGCAGGCTGCTGGAGCGGAAGGATATCGATGCGCTAGTGGTTGCCACGCCGGATCATTGGCACGCCCCGGTGACCATCCATTCCTGCCTGGCAGGGAAGGATGTCTACGTGGAAAAACCCTGTTCGCACAATGTCAGCGAGGGTCGTCTCTCGGTGAACGCGGCCCGCAAGCACAAGCGGATTGTTCAGCATGGAACGAACCTGCGTTCGGCCCCCCATTACAAGAAAGCCTGGCAGCTGGTCAGGGAAGGCGTGATCGGTACGCCATTGATGGTCAAGGCGATTAACAACCAGCGGCGTGGCCTTCTGCCGATCCGGGAGGATAGTGCGGTTCCCTCCGGAGTCGATTATGACCTCTGGCTGGGCCCGGCACCGGCTCGGCCCTTTAACCGCAACCACTTCCATTCCAGCTGGCACTGGATGTGGAACTACGGGACCGGCGATCTTGGCAACGATGGCGTGCACCAGATCGACCTGGGCCGCTGGGCCCTGGGTTTGAAGGCTCCCAATGCGGTCAGTTGCAGCGGTGCCAAGCTCGGTTCTCGTGGGGATGCACAGCAGACGCCCGACAGCATGGTCGTCACCTGGGAATATGATGAACTACTTTATGTTTTTGAGCAGCGCGACTTTACCCCCTACCGCCAGCAGGGCCATCGCCTCGACAACGACAATATTATTTTCGGGGACAAGGGCTACATGATGGTCGACCGGGATGGCTATCGCGTGTTCTACAAGAACGAGGCGGGCCCCTCCTTCGAGGAGAAGTGGACTGATTCGCCGGCGCATTACCAGAACTTCATCGACTGCGTGAAGAGCCGCGAGCAGGAGAAGCTGATAGCGGATATCGAGGAGGGTCACTACTCGGCGATGCTCTGCCACCTGGGCAATATTGCTTACCGCACTGGTCGTCGTCTGGAGTTTGACCCCAAGACGGAGACCTTTGTTGGTGACGAGCAGGCCAACCAGATGCTCAGCCGGGAATACCGCAAGGGATACGAGTTACCGACAATCTAGAAGCCCCGGGATCCTGGGGCAGATAACCGGGGAGTGAAAAGGATGGAATCCATGATGAATCGCCGACAGGCAATAGCGACCGCCGCGCTGGCGGTAGGGGCTGCCAGTAGTACCGTTGCTGCTGTTCCGCCCCGCTCACGCCGCACGGACGAGGAACCCTTTGGCTACTGCTTTAACACCAGCACCGTGCGCGGCCAGAAACTGGCGTTTGATGAGCAGGTCGAGCTGACTGCGCGAGCCGGCTACGATGCGATTGAACCCTGGATCCGGGATGTCCAGGCATTCGTGGATAACGGGGGAAACCTGGACAAGATCAGGAGCCGGATCGAGCAGCTTGGGATCACTGTCGAGAGTGCCATTGGGTTTGCCAACTGGATCGTGGATGACGACACGAAGCGAGCAGAGGGACTCGAGACGGCGCGTCATGATATGAAGCTGGTCAAGGCAATTGGTGGCACGCGGATCGCTGCCCCCCCGGTCGGTGCGACCAACCAGGAGGACCTGGATCTTTTCAAGGCGGCGGCCCGATACCGGGACCTGTTGGAAGTCGGCAAGGAAGAGGGGGTCACTCCACAGCTGGAGCTATGGGGTTTTTCCAAGTCGATCAGCCGGCTTGGTGAGTTGATGTTCGTGGCAGTGGAGAGTGGTCACCCGGACGCCTGCATGCTGCTGGATATTTACCACATCTACAAGGGAGGGTCAGATTTCCAGGGGCTCGAGTTGATCAACAGCTCGAAGGTACATGTTTTTCACGTCAACGATTACCCGGCGGATCCACCCCGGGAAACAATTTCCGATGCTGACCGTGTCTACATGGGTGACGGGGTGGCACCAACAAGCATGATCCTGCAGACGATCTACAAGAATGGTTTTCGAGGGATGCTCTCCCTGGAATTGTTTAACCGCACATACTGGGAGCAGGATGCCCTGGAGGTTGCTCGAACGGGCCTGGAGAAGATGAAGGCCAGCGTTCGCAAGGCAATGGCTTAACCAGGAAGTATTGGATGTCACGTGACGAGACAATGCAGTGCAGCAACTGTGGTGGAGCCCTGCGGCGTCCACTCCGCAGCAAGTGCCCGCATTGTGGTGCGGTGATTCGCAGGATCCGGGTACGTCGAATGAGCAGCTGGTGGCCACAGATCATTATCGCGGGGATGTTCGTGCTGCTGGTACTGTTTGTCCTCTGGATGCAGGGCCGCTAGGCGGCCGGGAGCGAGAGGGAGGGTGACTTCAGCCTGCCGGCTGCCACTCGTCCACAAACTCCAGGAAATGCCGGGCAATTTCAGACTGAATCCTCCCCGGGCGGTGGATCACGTGAAGCTGCCGGCGGGGATGAAAGCCACGTACCTTGATTGGTACCAGTCCACTTATCTGGTGACTGGACCTGGCCGAGAGAAAGGCAACTCCCACCCCCTGCACCACCGCTGCCCGGATGGCATCGTTGCTGTTGACCTCCATGGCGATCGTGAAGTCGGCCGGGGCGAGTCCCTTTTTCTCCAGTTCCTGTTCCACGCACTGCCGGCTCGCCGAACCGGGCTCGCGGACAATCAGCTGCTGGCCCTGGAGTTGCTTGAGCGTGGTTGTTTTCTTGTCCGAGAGTGGGTGATCGCCGGCAACGACCAGTACCAGTTCGTCCTCGGCGACCGGCCTCGCCTCGAGGGCGGAGGAGGGTGGCAATGCACCAACAAAACCGACATCCGCTTCGCCCGACTCCACCGCTTCAGCTGCTAGCCGGCTATCCGAGATAGACAGGGATTCCTGTACCCCGGGCCAGAGGCTACGAAATTCCGCCAGCAACTCCGGCAGTAGCCACTCGGAAGGGACCGTGCTGGCGGCAATGCGAAGTGTCCCGGAGAGCGGGCGTCGCATATTACCGACCTCGTCGGCTGCCCTTTCCACCAGTTCAAGGATCTGTCGTGCGTGTTCGTAAAGCTGCTGGCCCCGGTCCGTCAACTGGACCCCGCGTCCTAGTCGCTTGAAGAGGCTCACTTTCAGCTCACCTTCCAACAGTGCGACATGCTGGCTGATAGCAGCCTGGGTTACCCCCTGGGCCCCCGCTGCACGCGTGAAGCTCCCCAGTTCTGCTGCAGCAACAAATGACCCCAGGTGACGGATTTCCATAACGGCAGCTTATACCGGAAAAAAAGGGGGGTTCCACCAAAATGATCTACAGCACATGATGACAGGATAACTTATGGGAACGCCTTATTCCATAAGTATATCTTATGAAACAATAAGTGAGGAATCACTGGCGTGCTGCGAACCACCTGTCTCCCCGCTGGTTTATTCCTGGTCCTTGCGCAGCTGCTCCCGGTGCTGGCTGCGGAAGATGCGAAGCCTCTCTCCCCAGGTCGCGCTGCGGTGAGAACCTTTCAGCTGGATTATGGCGCCACGGTGAACGATCTGCCGGCAGGGACGAGGGTACGAGCCTGGGTCCCTGTTCCACAAACCAATGATCATCAGCGGATCAGGTCACTCAGGGCAGATCTTCCTGCCAGGGCAGAATTCAACACCGACCCGGTTTATGGGAACAGGATCATCTTTTTCGAAACCACGGCTCCGGCATCTGGCAGCATCGCGTTTAACACTGCTTACCTTGTCCGGCGGCGAGAAGTCCAGGCGCTGGAAGGCATGACCAGCCGGACCCGACTTTCCGCGAGCCAGAAACAACTCTACCTGTCGGCCAACGAGAAGGTGCCACTCTCCGGAAAGCCGCTGGATTTGCTGGCCGGAATCGAGTTTACCACGGAGCCTCTCTCGGTTGCTCGCCTGCTCTATGATCGTGTTGATCAGCATGTCCGATATGACAAGTCCAGTCCGGGTTACGGCAATGGTGATGTGCTCTGGGTCTGCGACAGCCAGTTCGGTAACTGCACGGACTTTCACAGCCTGTTTATTTCCTGGGCACGTTCCAGGGGACTACCGGCCCGGTTTGAAATTGGTTTTCCGCTACCGCCGCAGCGAGGAAAAGGGTCGATCAGTGGCTATCACTGCTGGGCTCTCTTCCACACGGCCCGCAGGGGATGGGTCCCGGTAGATATTTCCGAAGCGGACAAGCATCCCGATATGAAAGAGTACTTTTTTGGCAACCTGACAGAGAGCCGGGTGACCTTTACAACAGGCCGTGATATCGAGTTGGTTCCCCGCCAGGCTGGGCCGCCACTGAACTACTTCATCTATCCCCACATCGAGGTCGATGGAAAGCCCTGGCCAAGGGGGAGCATCAAGCTGGCATTTTCCTACTCGGACATGAAGTGAAAACCTGCGTCACCTACTCGCCTGGTGGCTGGGACCATGGAGCGATCAGCTTGGGCCGTAGATTTCCCCAGTAAAGACGCACATCTTCCAGCTTGCCCACAAACGGCTGCGGGTTGTCATAGTTTCCTACCAGGGACCCCCCGTCGGCTCCCAGGTTCAGGTTGTCGGCTGGCTGGGAACTGACCAGGTGCAGCTGGGATGATTTTCCAGCCGGTTTACCATCCAGGTAAAGAGTTCCTTTTCCATCTGCCGCCAGGACCACGACCAGGTGGGTCCACTTCTCCAACGGGATTTTTGGACCCTCCAGCTGTTTCAGGTTCCCCGCGCTGCGAACCGCGAAAATAGGCGTCCCCGCCTCAAGGTAAAGGCTGTAGCCCTGTCCCTCTCCGCCCTGGGCCAGGATCACCCCATTCTCTTTTTGCGGGTAGACCCAGCCGCCCAGCACGATTGGCTTGAAAGCGGGATTGCGAGGTCCGCTACTGTCGGCCTTGTAAACCGCCCCCTTGCCGGTCAGTTCCAGGGCTCGTCCCTTGTGCCCTGGCACGACCGTGCCCCCGGTCAACTCGAGTTCGGGGTCGCCAAAGTTAAATCGCTGGACCAGTTTCTGCTTGATGCTTGCTGCTTGCTGCATGCCGAAATCGACGATCGTGCCATCATCCCCATACTGCTCACGGAGCCGTTTCAGCTCCGCTTCGAGTTCCTTGATCGTTTTCTCGTAGGCAGGGTCCGAGTAAACGCTCAACAGCTCGTTGGGGTCTTTCTCCATGTCAAACAGTTCCCACTCCCCCAGCTCGTAGAAATTAATCAGCTTGTATCGGTCGGTACGAACACCGTAGTGTTTCTGAACCGAGTGGGCTCCTGGAAACTCGTAGTAGTGATAGTAGATACTCTTTCGCCAGTCCGCCGGGTCCTCGTGGGCAAGCACTGGCTTGAGACCCAGGCCCTGCATGTCCCCGGGGATCTCCGCACCTGCTATCTGCAGGAATGTCTCGGCGAAGTCCAGGTTCATTGCCAGGTGGCGATCAACACTTCCGGGTTTTGTCACACCAGGCCAGCGGATCATCAACGGCGTGCGGAACGACTCCTCGTACATCCAGCGCTTGTCGTACCAGCCATGTTCGCCCAGGTACCAGCCCTGGTCGGAGGTGTAAAAGACAACGGTATTTTCTGCCAGTCCGGACTCGTCAAGGTAATCGAGCACCCTGCCCACGTTCTCGTCGACCGAGTCAATACAGCGAAGGTAGTCCTTCACGTACCGCTGATACTTCCACTTGACCAGTGCCCGTCCCTCCAGCTTGGAGTCGGCAAACTTCTTGTTCTTCGGGTCATACGCCTTGTGCCAGACCTCCTTCTGCTCGTCGGTCAGGCCCCGCTGAGGAACCAGTTTCAGGTCGTTGGGTGAGAGGTGCCGCTCAATGGTCATTGCCTGGGAGGAAGCGGCCGAGCCGCGTCCCGAGTAGTCGTCATAGAGGGTCGTTGGTTCCGGGATCGTCACGTCGTCGTACTTGTTGAGGTACTTCGGCCCAGGCTGCCAGTTTCGATGTGGCGCCTTGTGCTGGTACATCAGGAAAAACGGTTTCTCGGCATCCCGCTTGTTCTTGAGGTAATCGAGTGCCTGGTCGGTGATGATGTCGGTGGTATAGCCGGTATGGTTCACTACCCCTTCCGGTGTTTTCATCGGGGGATTGTAGTAGGGGCCCTGTCCGACCAGCACGTGCCAGTAGTCAAACCCGGTGGGATCACTTTTCAGGTGCCACTTGCCCACCACCGCGGTCTCGTAACCCGCCTTTTGCAGCAGCTTGGCCACCGTCTGCTGCTTGCCATTAAAGGTGTTTCCATTACGAACAAACCCGTTCAGGTGGCTGTACTTGCCGGTCAGGATCACGGCCCGCGAGGGCCCGCAGATCGAGTTGGTGACGTAACAGCGGTCAAAACGCATTCCCTCCCGGGCAATCCGGTCCAGGTTGGGTGTCTTGTTGACGACGCTGCCATAAGCACTGATTGCCTGGTAGGCATGGTCATCAGACATGATGAAAAGAATGTTAGGCCGCTTCGCGTCGGCGGCGGAAGCGGGGCCGGCAAGGCCAACAAGAACAACCAGGGTCAGCAGGCTGGAAAGACATGTTTTCATGCTTAGTCTCGAACAGCGAAAGGGACAGGAAGAAGAAAATGAGAGGAATTCTACGGGGCGACCACCTTGATCGTCACCGGAATCGTATTGGAGCTGAACAGGATCTCCTGTTTCTTGGGATCCGGTTTGACCGTACCCACCAGTTGAATGTTCTTCAGTTCCGCCGGCGTGGTGCCGTCGGGGAAACGGACTTCCAGGTCAAACTCTGATACGTCCCCGGCAACTTCTACCGTGGGTGCCGGGTATCCCTTGGGAAGGCCTCGCAGGGTCACGCTGACCGGCATCGCATATCCTGCCTCCCGCTGGATTGTTCCCTTCAGGTGCCCGGTTTCCCCTTCCCCTGCCCTCGCCTCGATCGTGGCCTCGCTCGCCAGGGCGATCTTCATGGGCACATGGGCCAGGAGCGTTTTTACCGGAGTCACCACCGAGGTGACCACCGTTTTGTTGTCGGCTGAGAGCAGCTCGGCCACCACCGAGAGATCCCAGTTGCGAATTCCCAGGTCGACCGGGACCCAGAGCTGCAGGGTGGCCTGGTTCGTGGTGGCATCGAGCATCGGGGGCTGCTCCAGCCTTAGCGCCCGGTCAAGGTCGTCTACCATCACGTCCTTGTTGTTCTGTTTTACCTTCTTCTTGGGAATGACCTGGGTGGTTTCCAGGCGGAAGCGGATATTGCCCGCCACACCATCCCCTCGCGTGACCTGGACTGGCAGCGAGTAGAAACTTCCCTGCAGGATCGAGCCGTTGGTATCATCGGGCCAGCTGGCCGTGATCGGTGCGGCGCCGATCACGCTTACCGCCAGGCTGTCTCGCAGCCAGGGTTGAATTCGACTTGCCGCTGTCACCGCTGACCGGGCATGTCTCGTGAGCTCTCCATCCTCGCTGCTTCCAAGCAGATGGACATCCAGCAGGTGAAGATCGCCCCCCACTGCGGTGATTCCCACCAGCCCGATATTTGTCCCGGCGGGAATGGTCGTGCCACTGAGCGTGATGCGATCCGGGAGTCCCGGGATCGAGAGCTGGATCGGGCCGTTGTAACCTCGCCGCGCGACCTGGATCTTGATCGACGCGGTTGCACCCATCGGGACTGACAGGCGATTTACCGGGGCGGTGATCGTGAAATCAGGCTGGCCCAGGTCCTCCACCGCAATCCGGTAAACATGGCCTGGGCTACCGCTGCGATTGAGATTCTGGAACTGGACAACCACGTGGTTGAGATTGCCAGGTATTTTCAGGTCCATGCCGGGATCGGAGTTGCCTCCACGATCATCATTGCGAGCAAGTTGTTTTCCCTGTTCGTCAAGGATGCTCAGGACTCCGTCGATCGCTGAGCCATATCGGTGGGCCACCACATCGAAACGGAGCGTGCTTCCCGGCTTGACTACCAGCCGGTACCTGTCGACCTGGCCCGCCTGGGAGATCTGTCCATTAATGGCGACCGGGGCAGCAGGAAGGTCCTGCAGGCTATCGGTATCCCCAGCCACCTCGACAACCTCTGCATGGCTGCTGAGAACAACGCGTGGACGTATGCCACCGAACAACCCGCTGGTTCCAATGGCGAGTGCCTGGCCGGAGAGGTTTTCCCCGGTGATATTTATTCCTGGCCCCCCTGGCAGATTCGTCGACACCGGCAATACGGTGGCGGACTGACCGCGCTGTACGCCAATCGGGTGTGCCCGGTCCGCGTATTGAAGTTCTCCAACCTTGAGACGAAAGTATCCAGGCTGTGGGCCCTTGTAGAGAAGATCATGGAGCTGGATCGTGTAACTCCCATCTGCTGGCAACTCTGTTTCACAGCGAGCGTCTCCCTGGAGCGCTGGTTGAGGAGGACTCCAGGCCAGCTGGGTACCCCGGCTGTCAACAAGACGAATCACCGGGCGCATCATGCTGCCAAGCCTGCGGGCTTCCACGTCCACGACAATCTTCATTCCCTGTTTTCCAGCAAACTCGGTTTTCAGGATTGTTCCCCCGGCCAGTTGGCCATTGACTGCCATCGGAAGGGCGGAGATGTTTTCAGCGAATGCCTGCTGCGGGAGCCGATCGACAGCAATCGCCAGTGAGTTGGATGAACCGCCGTCAGAAGCAATGCGAATGGTATGGATCCCGGTATCCACGTCGGCGGGGATCTTCAACTTTAACGTGACCTTGTTGGCAGCCGGATTTGCCTGGATCTCCTGAGTTTCAATTGGGAACGAGGCAATCAACCTTGGGTTGGGGAGCAGGTCCGTGCCATCGACCGTGAGAATCACGTCCTGGCCAGCCTGAAGCCCGACAGGCGTGAGCTTGTTGATGACGGGAGCTGCAACCAGCGAACTGGTAATGCTGGCACATAGCAACAGGATGGGGGCAACCAAGTGGATCTTCATCAGCTGGATTTCCCTGTCAACCAAAACCACGTGGCTCATCCCGGGCAAGGCGGGAGAGTCATTATCCTAACAGGAACAGCGGGGTGAATCGATTACCCCGTCGTGGAGAGGACCAGGTGTTGAAAGTGACTGCCCAGCAAGGGCGGATCACCGTTTGAAGGGGTCGTTGCCACCGAAGGGATCGGCTGGCTTGGCCGCCGGTTTGGCGGGAGCATCTGCGGGCTTGGCCCCGCCACCGAAGGGATCGTTGCCACCGAAGGGATCGGCTGGCTTGGCCGCCGGTTTGGCGGGCTTGCCTTTTTTGGCGATGAAATCCACCATGACCTTGGCTTCCTCGAGGTCAATCCCTCCATCGCCGTTGGTGTCGATGAACTTAAATCTCCGCTTCATTTCGTCCGATGCTTCGTCCTTGCTGATTTTTCCGTCCTTGTTCTTATCCAGGGAGCCAATGATCTGCTCCGCTGTGAAGTTTCCACCAGCAGGGGCGGGCTTGGCACCACCACCGAAGGGATCGGCGGGCTTGGCAGCGGGCTTGGCACCACCACCGAAGGGATCGGCCGGCTTGGCAGCGGGCTTGGCACCACCACCGAAGGGATCGGCGGGCTTGGCAGCGGGCTTGGCCCCTCCGCCGAAGGGATCGGCCGGCTTGGCAGCGGGCTTGGCCCCTCCGCCGAAGGGATCGGCCGGCTTGGCAGGTGCATTGTCGGGCTGGGGGGCGGGTCCAGGTTCACCCGTCGCGTCATCACCACCGACGCTCTTGCCCACCCCGACGCCGACCGCCCGGAAAAGAGATCCAAAAACGCCTTTCTTGGGAGCTTCCCCGGCGGCATTTCCAGCAGCAGGCTTGGCAGGAGCAAAGGGATCAGCTGCGTCACCTCCGGCTGCCGGTTTTGGAGCAAAGGGATCAGCTGCGTCACCTCCGGCTGC
>JAPYUD010000011.1:15964-21966 GCA_029936215.1 Pirellulaceae bacterium
ATTTCCTGCTACTGGATTGTTGGCAAACGGGTCAGCCGGGTCACTTCCAGCCGGCGGCGCATTGCCGGCTGTTGCCGTGGGTTCTGGAACCGTCGGCTTGGCGAAAGGGTCATTACCAGCAGAAGCGACAGGCTGGCTGGCAATTGGATTTGCTGTCGACGGTCGACTGTTTGCTCCACCAAGCAGATCCGAGGAAGCCAGGTTCTCAACTGGTGCATTGAAAGGGTTGGTGAGATTCCTGGTTGCGTCGGCAGGAAGGGGGGGGAGAGTGACAAGGATCTTTTCGCTCGCCTCGACAATCTGTGCTCCCTGCTCGGGGGTTTTGCGGATCGCAGCCTTTTCGTTGATCACGTTTTCTTCAAAGCGAACACGACGACGTTCTTCCTGGAGTGCTTCCAGGTTTTCCTTGGCCTGGCGCCGACTCGCCTCGATTGTTACACGAACCTGGCCCTGGATGCGGGTCAGGGCCTTGGAGACAGGATAGTTTCCTCCCACGTCAAGCGCTTCCAGGTCACTCCCGTTTTTGAAATCGGCAGCTGCCTTCTCCTGTTTGTCCAGCTTGGCATATGCCAGTCCACGGAAAATATGACATCGTGGATCGGGAGATTCCAGGGAGATCGCCTGGCTCAATAGCTCAACGGATTTTTCGTACTCCCCGTTGAAGTAGGCCTGGACGCCGCGGCCATAAGATTCTGCCAGGGTGGCATCCTGTCCCTGCACGGTTTCTCCCGCAGGTAACAGTAGCACCAGTCCCAGGATCGCGAAACCAAAAAACCTGGCCATCATCGAAGGCTCCCTCGTATTAATTTAATGCTGCGTTATCTTTGTCCCTGCTCTCACGCGTGAAAAGCCGGGCAATCACTGTCTGCATGTCGTTCCAGTGAAGAAGTCTATATGGCTTTATCGTAGTACTCCAATATTGAATTGGCAACGTTTAAGTCCACGCTGCGTCTGACTCAAGTGCAGAGTACTACCTATTGGTTAAATTCGGCCTGCAGAACAAGTCGAAACAAGCGTTTTCTGTTTTCAGGGGACGCTTTTTGCGTCTTCCAGGCTTCCTGAACTACCCAACCCGAACCCCCCTGGGATGTCTCCAGGATAGTGTTTGCATTTTATGGGCCTTGATTCCATGCTGATATGAACTGTATGCATGAAGCCAGGTGACATTTATGGACCCATTCCCGCGCTATGACCGTAGCCAGAGCTACGAGTGGAACTACGACAATGCCCCTGGTCTCCAGGACATTCCGGTTGCCGATGTACCCGGCCAATGGCAATTCTGTGGATTGCCGGTTGATTCACCACTCGGCATGCCGGCCGGCCCGCTGCTCAATGGAGATTGGTGCCTTTACTATGCCAGCCTTGGGTTTGACGTGGTGACTTACAAGACGGTGCGAAGTCGTTCTCGTGAGTGCTATGATCTTCCCAACCTGCAGCCCGTTCGCTGTAGCCAGCTTCACGGTGGCGAGTCCGAGTTGTCGGCAATCGGCAGAATGGAAGGGAGTTGGGCTGTTTCCTATGGGATGCCCTCCAGGGAACCTGGATCCTGGCGCGAGGATATTCGGCGAACGCGGGAGCTGCTTCCCCCGGGAAAGCTTCTCAATGTTTCGGTCGTGGGAAGCGTCCTGCCTGACTGGACAATCGAGGATCTTGCCAACGACTATGCCCAGTGTGCACGGTGGGCTGTGGAGAGCGGTGCGGATACGGTGGAAGCAAATTTCTCCTGCCCTAACGTGAGTACCTGTGATGGCCAGCTTTACCAGCAACCTGGAGATTGCCAGCTTGTGGTGCGTGCAATCCGGGAAGCGATCGGGGAGACACCATTTATTGCCAAGGTGGGTCGGATTGCCACCCAGCAGGATGCCGAGCAGCTTGTCGAGGCGACACACGATGACCTGGATGCCATGGCCATGACAAACAGCATCGCCTGTACCGTGGTCGCCGATGATGGCACCCTGCTGTTTGATGGAGAGCGCCGTGGAATCTGTGGCGGTGCCACGCTCTCAGCATCGATTGATCAGACCCGGATGGTGGCCGGGATTATCAGGGACCATCAATGTGAACTGCAGTTAATTGGTGTTGGCGGGGTCGGCTGCATTGAGGATGTACAGGCTTACCTGGCCGCTGGTGCCCACGCGGTCCATATCGCCACGGCGGCGATGGTCAACCCGCAGTTGGGCCTGGAGATTCGGCGGCAATGGCCACAACTGTAGCCCCTTGCTGTTTCGGTAGAGCATTGTTTGACCGTGGGATCGCAACGCATTCCCTTGACCTTCCAGGCGCCGGGAAAGAGGATGCCAGGCGGCAAGTGGTTGCAGTCAGTGTTTGTCAGCAACCCTCGTCCGTGGAGAAAGCTCTCATCCCTGGATGCGCTGCTCGTGACCTTCCCATTCCTTGTCCCGCAGGGCATATTTCTGCACCTTGCCGGTACTCGTCTTGGGCAGCTCAATAAACTCCACGCTGGTTGGACACTTGAAGTGAGAGAGGTTGTCGCGACAGAATTCAATCAATTCCTCTCCCGTTAACTCCTGGTCCTGCTTGAGCGCCACAAATGCTTTTGGTGACTCCCCCCACTTTTCGTGGGGGATCCCGATCACGGCGACTTCCCGCACAGCAGGGTGCCGGTAGATGACCTGTTCGACCTCGATGGAAGAGATGTTCTCGCCACCGGAAATAATGATGTCCTTGCCACGATCTCGCAGCTCGATGTAGCCATCTGCATGCATCACAGCCAGGTCTCCTGAGTGGAACCAGCCTCCCCGAAACGCTTCTGCCGTGGCCTCCGGTTCGTTGTAGTACCCTTTCATCACGTTATTGCCCTGCATCACGACCTCCCCCATGGTCTCGCCATCCGCGGGCACATCCTGCATCTGCTCATCGACCACCCGAACCGGCTCGGTGGCGATGTAGCAGACACCCTGGCGTGCCATCAAGCGGGCCCGTTGCTCCAGGTCCAGGTCAACCCATGTCGGCTGTGTGGCACTGACCGTGTGGGGGCCATAAGTCTCCGTGAGTCCATAGATATGGACCAGTCGTGCACCGAGTGATTCCATCTGTTCGATCAGGGTCGGAGAGGGGGGAGCTCCACCGGTGCAGACAGTCAGCGATGTCTCCAGCTTTTTTGGACGAGCCGGCTCGGCGAGCAGGCTACTGAGCACAACGGGTGCTCCGTTGAGATGGCTTACCTGGTGTTCATCGATCAACTCCCAGGCCAACGCAGGATCGACCCTTCGCATGCAGATGTGCTTTCCACCGGCTGCGGTAACTGCCCAGGTGAAGCACCATCCGTTGCAGTGGAACATCGGCAAGGTCCAGAGGTAGACCGAGTCTGCCAGGAGTACCGTCTCGATCATCTCTCCGAGCACATTGAGATAAACGCCCCGGTGGCTGAACATCACCCCCTTCGGGGTTCCCGTTGTTCCGGAGGTGTAATTGATGGTGATCAGCTCATCTTCTTCTTTCACCCACCAGTCAACAGGTCCAGGGTCGGCGTCCGCCAGGAAGGACTCGTAATCGGTTCCTTCCAGGGGTTCGCCGGGACCGGCCGGGTCGATGATGTTAACGATCACATCAATTTGCCCCAGTTCGCCAAGGACCGGGCGAATGGAATCTGCCAGTTCGCTGTCCACCAGCAGGAAACGGGCACCACTATGGTTAATGATGTAAGCAATCTCACGAGGAGAGAGCCTGGTGTTGATGGCGACCAGGACTCCACCCGCAAGGGGAACACCAAAGTGGGCCTCCAGCATGGGTGGCGTATTTGGGCAGAGAATCGCAACCCGGTCGAGATGCTCGAGCCCTGCATCCCGAAGCGCGGAGGCGAGAGAATTCACCCGCTGGTTAAACTGCCGGTAACTGTAAGTCGTTTCACCGTAAACCACGGCTGTCTTGTCAGGATAGACCGCAGCACTGCGACGCAGGTAATTCAATGGAGTGAGAAGACTCTGGTTGGTCTCTGCGGTCATATTAAATGCCCTGCTCCTGGAGAATGTCATCCGCATTGTTGGCAACCGCCCGGAGGAACCGTCGGTGCTTCAGGTTACTTTGTCCAGAAGGCTGAATCCAGCCATCCGATACTCTCTCGAAACGCACGCTAAACTTCATGCCTTGCTGCTGCCGATGAAAGGTGCTAATCGAATAACTGGTCACTTTCGGCAGAGGGACCATTATTACGCGTTGGCCAGGGTCATTTTGTGGCTTGTGCAGAAGCACGCCCGATCCTCGCTTTTCTCGCAGCGACTCCATTTGTTGCATCCGACTAGTTTTTTGATTTTCAGGCCCGGCTTTCTCCAGGAAGGCCGGGCTTTTTTTATAGGCGAGTCGTACTAGCCAACGGTATCCAGGGCCTCGCTATTTCCCGCCGGAATCCCCTGCGGACGTTCCATTGATTTCTCCGCAGCAGAACCGGCATAACCGTTACAGCGTGAATGAACATGGGGAGGAATAGGAGGGAAATGCGGTTAGGGGAGAGTTCCGGATGATAGGTGAGCAGGTGTTTTACGATAAATAGGGTATGCAGGGGAGATAGGGACATTTCCTCCTGCATGCGATTTTCCGACTAGCCGAATCATGTGGGAATTGACTAGTTGGATGATTGAAAGGGACTCGATGGCAGGGTTTTTCTCTGCCAGGAAACAGGACAGGTTGAAGTGGAAACGGAGCCGTACTTCCTCCGTGATGACTGGGTGTCAGCCACATTGACCGGTGATCGCCTGACAGGCGATGGGTAGTTTCTTTGAGTTTCAGGTGATGTCAGACAAAGAAGGGCCGGATCCAGCACGTCTCATCCCCAGCTGGGATGAGGCAGCAGGGTCCGGCCCTTTTTTCAATGCCTAATCCCCTTGCCCCATGAAAGCCTCGACCTCTTGTGCATCGATTACCGGGCAGGAATTGTCGACGGTCATTTTCTCGACGCTACCAGGATCCTTGAAGCCACTCCCGGTAATCATGCAGACAACGGTTGCGTCGGCTGATATTTCTCCTGCCTCGACAGCTTCCATCGCACCCACCACGGAGACGGCTGCTGCCGGCTCACAGAAAATACCCTCCTCGCGGGCCAGCCGTTTCTGCATGTCCCAGACTCGATCATCCTCCACCAGGTAACCGTTGCCATCGGTTTCCCGACAGGTCTGGATGGTTCCATCTGCATCAGTCACGCTGGCAACCTGCAAGCCGCTCACACGGGTCGTGCAGTTGACGTCCTGGCCCTGCTCTTTCCCTTCTCGCAGTGGTCCGGCGATCGTGTTATTCCCGGCAGGCTGAACAACATGTACTCGTGGTGCCCTCTGGATCACTTGTTCATGGACCAGGGTCAGGAATCCTGCCGCGGTTCCCATCGCCAGTCCTCCTCCGCCGGCCTGGCAGAAGACGTGGTCGATGGTCCCTTCCAGTTGCTGTTGGAGTTCAAAGCTCACCGATTGAATTCCACTCATGCCAAGAGGGCTGTAACGAAAAGCACTCACCTGTAATGCCGTATCGGGTCCAGATGCAATTTGTTCCAGGCGATCGAAAACATCTGCCGTGACATCGATCTCCAGCCCGAAACCCCGGATGCGAACGATCTGGGCCCCGTAGGAGAGCATCTGCTGGAGTTTCCCAAGGGGGGCCGTTTCCACCACGGCGATGTGGCATTCGATTCCGGCGACGGCACAGTAGGCAGCCAGGGAGGCCCCCGTATTCCCGCTCGACGTGGCGACACAACGCTGCTGGCCAGCGGCACGCATGTGCGAGATCGCCACAGCCGCATATCGATCCTTGAAACTGGCAGTGGGGTTGCAATGGTCCAGTTTCAGCCAGAGTTGATCCAGTCCGGCAGCGGGGCCGATGCTGCGGGAGCGGATCACTGGCGTTTCCCCCTCCCCCAGGGTGACCTGGTGCTCAACTGCCACCGATTCCACGCCATAAGGCCATTGCCAGAGTCCCACGATAGCTCTCTCCCAATACGATTTATCTCCTGGCAGATTACCTGTCAGGAGCTTGCTTCTTCCTGTTTCTCCATCACC
>JAPYUD010000012.1:0-13528 GCA_029936215.1 Pirellulaceae bacterium
TCTATGACGTCAAGTTTGAGAGCCAGGAGCCAATTGCACTGGTGCTGGGAGATCTTGCCACTGCCAAGCAGCCGCCGCTGGTTCGCATGCACTCGAGCTGCTTTACTGGCGACCTGTTGGCCTCGCTTCGATGTGATTGTGGCGACCAGCTAAACCTGGCGTTGGAGATGATTGCCAGGGAAGGTGTCGGGGTGGTGGTTTACCTGCCGCAGGAAGGACGCGGAATTGGACTGGCAGAGAAGATTCGGGCTTACAGCTTGCAGGATGAAGGGCTCGACACGGTCCAGGCAAACCATGCCCTCGGTTACAAGGCGGACATGCGTGATTACGGGATCGGCTTGCAGATTCTCAAGGACCTGGGACTCGGTTCGATCCGACTACTGACAAACAATCCCAAGAAGACCGAGGCGGTCAACCTGCGTGGCTTTGACCTGCAGGTGGTGGACCAGGTGCCAATCCTGCCGCAGGCCAACGAGCACAACCAGCACTACCTGGCAACCAAGCGGGACAAGATGGGTCACATCATTCCCGATGAAGACTAGACTGCCCAGGCCTATTTCTGCTCCGGTTTTTTGAGCAGCTTTTCAATGGTCCCGGACACTTCAGCAACCCGGTGAGCGACCGCTGCCACGTTGCCCTGCTGATCGATGACCATCATGGTTGGAATGGCACGTACCCCGTAACGCGTGGCGGCTTCGCGTGCCCCCTCTGCTACCAGGTTGGTCCAGGGGAATTCATTTTCTTCGAGGAACTTTTCCAGGTCCTCCGGTTTGCGATCCAGGTTGATCGCCAGCACGGTGAAACCCTGTTTCTCCAGCCGCTTGTGGATTGCCCGGACGTTTGGCATCTCCCGCAGGCAGGGACCACACCAGGTTGCCCAGAAATCAAGCAGGACGACCTTGCCCCGGTAAGATTTCCAATCCAACGCAACTCCCAGCTCGGTTTCTCCTTCCAGCGTCAGGGGTTTTCCGACCAGGTCGGATGGGCTGGAGGAGGGGCTGCTGGCAATCTTCTTGCCGTAGGAGGCGAGCGTCTTGTCCGTGCTGGTGGTAAAGATCTTGCCAAACGCCTGGAAGTACTTTTCTTTCTGCTCGGGATCTTCAAGCCGGTTAATCCCGTGGACCGTGGCAGAGGCAATCCGCAGGTGTCGTCCAAGCAGTTTCTCTGCTGCAAGGTATTGCTGCATCGCATCCAGTGTGCCAGGAACCTGCTCCAGTGGCAGTTCATCGATCTTGAGCATCTCCTGTTCTATCTTGAGAAAGTGGACCTGGGCTGCAATCCGCGGTCGCTTGTCATCCTTCAGGTTCTCCATCAGCAGGACCCGCATGCCATCTGCTCTTTTATTTCCCAGCGATGCCAGCTCGTGAAGCACCTGGACCTTGGACTCCACCGCGATCACGTGGTAACGATCAGAAGTTTCGGCAGCAAGCAGTCGGTCGGCAGCTTTGGAAACTGCCTCGGCAAATCCGGGCCGTCGTCGTATCGAGCGTGGCTTCTCCAGCATGTCGAGCAGGTAGTCAACAAGGTCCAGTGCAGAAAGCCCGGCCGGGGCAAGGTAAGGGTTGTCCTCCGAGTCAGCGGTTTCTTCCTCGTCGACCAGCAACAGGCTGGTGGACCAGGGGTTGCTGAGTGCCCTCAGCGCGGCGAGCGATGAGAACAGTTTCTTGATCTCCAGGCTCGAGTTACTCTCCTCGGCCGGACTGCTGTCTGTCTCGCTGGCGGGCTCATCAAGCAGCTTGATAAGGAGTTTCTTGAGGGCATCTCCTCCCACGTTCGTCGCCACGACCCGGCCGTCCCGCCCGAACAGGACCGAGCTGGGAATACTCGAAATGCCACAGGTGATTGCCAGTGGTGTATCAAACCCACGCTGGTCAGGATCGGTGGTGGTGACCGTGATCCAGGGAAATGCGTCGACCTGGAGGACTTCCTTGATCCCCTCCTTGGTAAAAGCATCGAACAGCTGTGGATTGTCATCGATGTTCACGCCAATTACTTCGAATCCCTTTTCATGGTACTGGTCGTACTGTTGCAGGAGTTCTGGAAGCGTGTGGAGGCTGGGAATGTCCCAGCTGGCCCAGAAGCTCAGTAGGACTACCCGGTCCTGGAAGTGTGCCCAGTCGATCCGGCTACCGTCAGAAGTATTAATCCCCTCCACTTCCACCGCCTTGCCAATCAAGCCAATTCGCACGATAGAGCGGGTGATCAGGTCATCCACTGCCTCGCGAATTTCTTCATCCGGGTGGTCTCGGAAAGTTGTTTCAATTGCCTGGTAAATCTCTGTCGCCTGCTCGGTAAAGTTACCGCGTTCGAGAATCTCGGCCACGCCACGGACCCGGTCAAAGATCATCCCGCCAGGATTTTCCATTGCCAGCAAGGACGTGACCGATTCCTTGATCGGGCCATAGGCAGAGACTCCCTTGAGAGACATTTCCTCGATCTTGATGTCCAGGTCCGCGCGGAAGACCTCCGCCAGCTGGAGGATATTGATAGCCTCGGCGGCCAGTTCTGGATTGCTGCTGTCCTTGAAGGTAGTCCCCAGCTGCTGGAAGATCTCGGCCGCTTCCTCCTCTCGCTCGACCGCCTGCAGAGCGAGGGCTGAGCGGTAAACAAGGTTGAAAACATCCGGGCTGTCATCTCCCAGCTCCGAAATCCAGGCAAGTACTTTTTTCTTGAACCCCTCGTAGTCCTTGTCTTCCCCGGTCATCACCGCCTGGATGGAAAACATGAAGAGCATCTGTTTTCCCTGTTGTGCCAACTGCTCGTCACTGTCGATCGACATTTTTTTGGAGAATTCCAGCACCATCTGCTGGATTCCTGGGGCTTGCATCTCCTGGAGCTGGGACAGGATCACCAACTTTATTTCCGCAGCGCGGCGTCTTTGTTGTTCCGTTGCCTGCTTGTCATCCAGGATCCTGTCGGTGGCCTCCAGGATGGCCGTCGCCATGATAAGAGCATCCTGGGGGTTGGTCGGGCCAGGATTCATGGTCTTGTCGATGAAGGCGAGCATCGCCGTGGCATCCCCATCAGGAACCTCGATCGGCCCGCTCAGTGCCTCTACCACCTCGGAATCGGTATTCGATTGTTCTTGCCCGTCGGTGGAACCGGAAAACTTGCTGTTTTCACTGCTACGCGGTTTGTTATCGCCCGAGGAGCAGCCCGGCATCACCAGCAAAAGAATGGCGAAAAGGAGCAGGAGAGGAGTCCCGGGATGGTGAGGATTACAACGGGTCAAAGCGATCATTCCAATTCCCTTTTCAGCGTGGTGAAAACCTTCCATGTATTGTAGGCAACATCTGGTGGCGGTGGCACCCGAAATGAAACGGTTCCTGATCAGGAAACAAGGTCCAGCCACCAGCGCCAGCTGATGACCAGGATCAGGGTTGCGAGCGGGGTGAACAGCAGCAGCGGAAGCTGTCGCCGTCCTCGACCGACAGCCAGTTGCAGCGGCAGGTAGCTCACGATCAAGAGCGCCAGTACGGCCATGGCCAGTTGCCAGCCGAACGCCATTCCCAGGATAGTAAGCGAGGTGATAACAGCCCTGCTGGAGCGTCCAGCAAGCAGTCTTTCCAGGTTGAAAAGGAGCATCCCGGCTGATAAACCAGTGGCCAGCCCAACCAGTAGCGAGATTCCACGATGCGAGCCCTGCCAGGCAGGCTGGGGATAAAACTCGGGAGCGACGAGCAGGGCTGCTGCCAGAACGACCAGGGCCGTTGAAAACAACCGGGCTGGCACACGACCATGATCAAGACAGATCAGGCCCGCTCCCAGTAACGTGGCAAGCAGCGCCAGGTGGGTCACGAAAATCATCCAGATATTTACGTCTCGAATCTCGTAAGAGTGAGGCAGTGCGGTTCCACCGGTAATCGGTTCTGCCATTCCTAGCAGGACGAAGCTGCTGGCAACGATTGCCTCGACAAGCACGTAACGCATGGCGATGGGAGCCTTGCAGTCTCGGCAACGTGCCTTGAGGCAGATCCAGCTGAAGACGGGAATGTTGTCGTACCAGCGAATCGGGTGATCGCACGAGGGGCAGGCGGAGGGAGGTCGAGAGAGGCTCTTTCCCAGCGGAAGACGGTAGACGACAACATTCAGGAAGCTGCCGATACAGGCTCCACAACAGAAAAGCCAGGCCGCGAAAGGAATCGCGATCCGCAGTGGGAAGTCGAATGTCCAGGGAAGTTGTGCGAGCATGTTCTTCCAGTCTGTCGGGGAAAGTGAGCCACCCGTTTCTTGCTGAAGGCCAGTCCTTGTCAGAGGTACTTTGCCAGGGAGCCTCCCCGGGCAGCCATGGCATCGACCCGGGTACTCACCTCTGGATCCTCAACCAGTGGTGCCGCATGGTGTGGTTTGCTGCGAGCATCAATGACCAGCGAGCCGCTACATCCCCAGTGCTTTTCCACGATCGCAGCACCGACACCGTCCAGGTCACTGGCCGGGTTGCTGCGCGTGAAAGTGGTCCAGAGAAAATTGTCGAGGCTCCCAGCTGTGAACTGTGAGTCGTCCACGATCACCACCAGTGGAATCGGGTCGAGGGAATCGTTGGCGGCCAGGGACGTGCAGAAGTCACCAACGGCTGTCTTTCCCTCGTCCGGTGACTGCCAGGCAGGCCCCCGGACCGCCAGGATACCGGGCAGGCAGATTCGTGGTTCATCAAAGCCGTCGGGAATCCGAAGGCCGGCCGGAACCTCGATTGCCAGGCTCCTCCGAGCCGGCCCGCGAGCAGCAATCACCAGCTTGGACCCCTGGTTGAGTCCGCTGCCACTGTAATCGAGCGTGTCGATCGTCGTTTTTGTCTGGAAATGCAAGTCCCGTTGCCAGTCGACACGCTGTAACAGGTGGGCCAGGAAAGCAGGAACATCCTGGATGTCCAGTTGAGGGTCATCCAGCTCGTCAACGATGAACAGGTACTTTGCCAGCGAGAGCTGACCCTGGCCGAGAATCGCGTTGGCCTGTGTGAGTAACTCCTGGGGCCTTACTTCTTTTTTATAGGGAACATAACGCTCGCTTCCCACGGCCAGGAGAAGGGGATGAACTCCGGTTGCATCCACCGCGTGAACAGCCCGTACCCCGGGGATCACGGTGGGGATCACGGGGCCGGTTAACTCGTGAATGAGCTGTCCGAAGGCAGTATCCTCCTGCGGGGGCCTGCCGACCACGGTAAAAGGCCAGATCGGGTCCTTTCGGTGATAGACCCGTTCAACCTGCAGAACAGGGAAATCATGGGCCATACTGTAATAACCAAGGTGGTCACCAAAGGGACCCTCGGGCAGTTGCTTGTCCGGGTGAACTGTTCCGCTGATACAGAAGTCTGCCTGGTCGTAAACCGCCAAGGAACCAGGGTGCTGGATCATGCCAATCCGTTTCCCGGAAAGGACACCGGCAAATCCGAGCTCGGACATGCCTTCTGGAAGTGGCATGACTGCTGCCAGCATCATGGCAGGTGCACCTCCCACGAAGATATTCACCCGGAAGGGAATGTCGTTACGAATCGCTGCCTCGTGGTGGACCCCGATGCCACGGTGGATCTGGTAATGCAGACCAACTTCCCGGTCCTGCTCGTACTCTCCCCCCGAGATCTGGATGCGATACATGCCGAGATTAGAACCCTTGATGCCGGGCTGATCTGCACTTTCAGTGTAGACCTGGGGTAGCGTGATAAAGGCTCCACCATCTCCTGGCCAGCTGACAAGTTGAGGTAGCCTGCTGATGGTCGTTTCGTTGTTTAAAACCGGGCCCCCTCCCCGTCGCCGCGGCAACATTCCCATGGCATGCCAGGGGGATTTCCAGAAACGGCCGGGCCGCTTCCAGAATGCGGAGGGATCGGACTTTAATTCAACCAGCCGCTTCACGTTCTGCAGCGTGTCCCGGAAAAGGAAGCGGGCACGCTCGAGCGTACCAAACAGGTTAGAGACCATCGGAAACGAGCAGCCGACGACATTGTTGAACAGGATCGCGGGTCCGCCGGAGCGATTCACGCGTCGGTGAATTTCGGCCGCTTCCAGGTTCGCATCAACCGGTTCCTCGATCACGACCAACTGGCCGGCATTCTGCAGGTCGTCAACGCACTGTCGCAGCTTGTGGTAACCCATCGTTTTCCAGAGCCAGAAGGGCGAGAGGAGCAGTTTTTCAGCTTCCCTGATTCTAACGCACCAGGCAGCCAGCCGGAGGGGAGGAGGCCTCTTCGCCGCTTTACTCGCCGGTCTTACAACCTAGAATAGCCGTTCAACGTGATGATCCAAGCGAGTTCTTCCAGGAAAGGTATTTCCAATACCATGCATGCAAGGGTGATTGAACAACCGGTTGGCGAGATCCAGGCAGATGCCCTGGTGATAGGAATCCACGAGGAGACTCCGTTGGCAGGTTCGGCAGCGGAGATCGATGGCCTTTCCGGTGGACAACTGACCCGCCTGATTGAATCCGGGGAGATCGAGGCCGAACGTGGCAAGGTGACAAGCTGGCTGGCTCCCGCTGGCCTGGAGACATCCCACGTCGTGGTGGTAGGCCTTGGGGATCCGGCAACGCTCGATCGCGGTGCCGCCGCGACAGCCGCGGGGAGTGCTGCCAGGTTGCTGGCAGGTCAAAAACGACAGCGTGTTGTTTTCCTGCTCGCGGGGGACTGGGATGAAGAGCTCGTTTGTGCAGCGGTCAGTGGAGCGGTTACTGGCTGCGTTGGGCAGGACCTTTACCGCGCAGAAATAAAGTTGCACCCGATCGAGGAACTTGCCTGGCAGACGTCGCACATCGCGGCGGTGAACCAGGGATTGCTCCTGGGTGAGGCCACCAACCTGACACGGCGGCTGGTCAATGAGCCGGCAGGGTTTATCTACCCGGAGTCGTTCGCGGAGGTTGCGGCAAAGGTCGCAGGCGAAACAGGACTGGAACTGGAGATCTGGGACAAGCAGAAACTCGAAGAAGAAAAATGTGGTTCGCTCCTGGCCGTCTCCCAGGGATCGGATCGGGATCCCCGCCTGTTGATTGTGCGGCACCGTGGTGCTGGCAGGGAGAAGCCTCACCTGGCACTGGTCGGCAAGGGGGTCACGTTTGATTCCGGTGGACTCTCGCTCAAGCCGAGCGAGTCGATGAAGACCATGAAATGTGACATGGCCGGTGCAGCGACCGTGCTGGGTACGATGCAGGCAATTGCCTCCCTGGGTCTCTCCTGCCATGTCGTGGGACTGGTCGGTCTGGTGGAGAACATGGTCAGCGGTTCGTCCTACAAGCTGGGAGATGTGCTCACCGCACGCAATGGCAAGACGATCGAGGTTTTGAACACGGATGCCGAGGGCCGGCTGGTCCTGGCAGATGTGCTGGACGTGGCTCTGGAACAGGAGGCAGATCACCTGGTCGACCTGGCGACTCTTACCGGCGCCTGCGTGGTCGCACTGGGAACCGATGTGTGTGGCGTGATGACGAACGACCAGGACTGGTGTGACCAGTTACTTGCTGCGGCTGCCACCTGTGGGGAACGTGCCTGGCAACTTCCCATGTTCCCGGAGTTTGCCAGCCAGATCCGTAGTAACGTGGCGGACATCAAGAACATCGGGGAGGGACGATGGGGTGGAGCGATTACCGCTGGCAAGTTCCTCGAGGAATTCGTTGGGGAGGCCAGCTGGATTCACCTGGATATTGCCGGCCCTGCTTTCCAGGATAAACCGAAAGCATGGATCGATGCGGGAGGATCCGGTGTCATGGTCCAGACGCTGGTCCAGCTTGCCGGCGAACTTGCCGGGGGCGAGGGAGAATAGCCAGTCATGTTCTCATGGCCGGGCTCCGACAAAACGGCTCAGTAGCTCCACGTTGCTGATGAAAGTGGGGCAGCTGATGATCCGCGATGGACTTTTTCCGTCCGCCTGGTAACGCAGTGATCCGTCCTCGGCCCATGCTCCCCGGTCGTCCAGGGCTGCCACGACCTTCTCGGCTGCTGCCTGTAGCGAGGGTGTCAGCCGGGCTCGTTGGACCTGAGGCTTCCCCTGGGGTGCCTTGTCGGGGCCGCGTTCCAGGAGTTGCTGGTATTGCTGGGAAATCCGGTCCAGCTTGGAGCTGACCTGGAATCCATAATGCGTTGGCAGGTCGCGATCGTGGTAAACCAGCTTGTACTCACGCGTGAAGTAGAGCGGCCGGTTTGTCTTGAGCTCATAGAAACGCGCCAGTTTCCCATCCGGCAGGCGAGATGCCTTGAGGTAGGCCAGTGCCCTGGGAATCGGTTCGAGGAATTTTTTTTCTCCGGTCCGCCGGTAGAGCATCATTAGCGTGGTCATGACGCCCTGCGATTCACCCCCGGTGACGGCCGGAGGTTCAAACTTGCGTGCCCAGGCAGGGTGGCCCTGGTTGTTGTATTGCTGTGCCCATGCAGGCTGGGGATCCGGCATCTGGGAGAGGATGATGAAGTCGCCCGCCCGGATGGCAGCGGCCCGGTAGGCAGGTTCCGAGTAAACCACGGCGGCATCCAGCATCAGGGCGATCGTGTCGGCAATCGTGTTGTCATTGAAAGTGTAGTAGGAACGGTAGTCGACATCGGGATGCAGGGGAGGCCAGCTGTCGGGATAACTCGCCTTGCGGACCGGGAACTTGTCCGGGTCGGGGTACTCGGCAAACCGCTGGGGCCAGCCACCGTTGGGATACTGGGCACGCAGCAGGGACCGTAAGGCGTAAACGGCCGCCTCGTGGATCTGCTTGTGCTTGAAAGCAAGTTGCTGATCGATATGCATCAGGAACTGCAGGGCAGACTGGGTGGTGTTGTCGTCAAGCGTGGTGGTATTTCGTGAACCGGCATTTTCTCCCAGGCTGCGGTAAGCGTATCGCTGGCGGTCACCGGCATCGAATTCTATCCGGTAATCCCAGCCACCACTTTTGAGCTGGCCAGTGACAAGAGCCAGTGCAGTCTCGCGGGCAGAATCAAGGTAGTAACGATCGCCGGTATTCCGGTAAGCAGCGAGCAGTGCTTCCCCAACCGATGGCGTGCCTGGTGGCTGGACCCAGGCCGTCGTTTTCGAGGCCCGCCCTTCTCCCTCCCGGAGCGAAAGGTCGCTCGAGTAACTCCAGAGGTATCCTCCCTCGATCGAGACCTGCTGGCGAAAGAAATCAACTGCCCGTCGAAGAGCCTCTGCCCCTTGCTGCTGGGTGAGAGGTGGGGCAGCGGGTAATGTCGTCGGGGCAGGCCAGCCGCAGGCAATAACCGTCCAGGCGAAAAGGCACCATCTCATGGAACGTGGTCTCCGAGGAGGTGTTTTCCATCGTCAACCATGGTATCGGGCACGGTCACTGGGATCCAGTTGTTGGAATGTTTGCTCCGACAAGTACCCGGGTGAGGGAAACAGGGAATTTCCCGCCAGAGAGCGGTAAAGAAATGCGGGTGAGAGGACTCGAACCTCCACGGGGTTGCCCCCACATGGCCCTCAACCATGCGCGTCTGCCAGTTCCGCCACACCCGCTTGGATGTCACCCGGTGAGGATCTCTTAACGCTTGGAGAATTGCGTGCCGCGACGTGCTCCATGCCGACCGGGCTTCTTTCGTTCCTTCATGCGCGAATCACGAGTCAGGAAGCCACCATCCCGAAGTGGTGGGAACAGGTCAGGGTTATAGCTGACGAGTGCTCGTGCCAGTCCCATGCGACAGGCACCTGCCTGCCCCGTTGTACCACCCCCGGATACATTGATGAGAATATCAATGTCCTTGGCCTGCTGGACCGTTGCCAGTACATCCAGGATTGCCTTTCGATCCATTTCGACGCAGAAAAAATCATCCAGCGTCCGCTTGTTGATCTGGATCAGACCCGTCCCGGGGCGAATCCGAACACGGGCTACCGATGACTTGCGGCGACCGGTACCAAGGGAATCACCGTTGGTCTTGCACTTCTTGATTCGATCTTCAACATTCGTACTCATATTTCGTCCACCGTGATTCACACGGTGCTACTCGGTGTTTTCTTCAAAAACAATCGGTTCTGGTTGCTGTGCCTGGTGAGTGTGTTCAGGGCCGGCAAAGATCTTCAGTTTCTTGAGCATCTGACGGCCAAGCTTGCTCTTGGGCAACATCCGCCGTACCGCCTCACGCATGATCAACTCCGGTTGGAGCTCGCGTCGACGTTCGGCCGTGATCGAACGTTGCCCCGGGTAACCGGTGTACCAGGTATATCTTTTTTGTTCCCACTTCTTGCCGGTGAAAACGACCTTTTCGGCATTGATCACCACCACGTAATCACCGGTATCAACATGAGGCGTGTAGGTCGGCCGGTGCTTGCCCATCAGGATCGTGGCAAGCCGGGTTGCCAGCCTTCCAACAATCTTGTCACGGGCATCCACGAGCAGCCATTTCTGCTCAACGTCGCCAGCTTTCGCCATGTAAGATGAAGTGCTGGGCACCTGTCGACTCCCATGCTTAACGCACAATTTCAACCCGGAAACAGCCGATTCTAACCCAGCCCCCTCGTCCTCACAAGGGCCGCTGTCGACACTACAGGCGCTGTTGTGGAAACGAGCCTGGCAGGGATATCGGGGCCCTGGGACCGGCGAACTGCCGCCCGGTTGTAGTGATCCATGAATCCGTTATAAACCAACGGAATTCAGTTTTTCTTCTCTCAAGCTCGTTGGCCGGATCATGAAAGCAGGTGTTCTGAAGGAGACGTTTCCAGGTGAACGACGTGTTGCGTTGGTTCCGGGGAACGTCGTCCAGCTGGAAAAGGCGGGTTTCGAGATCTGGGTTGAGCAGGGGGCTGGGGATTCTGCTGGCTATCCGGACGAAAGCTATACCAATGCGGGTGCTCGAATTGCCCAGAGGGAGAACCTGCGTGATATTGACGTCCTGCTGCAAGTCCGTTCGCTGGGAGCCAATCCGGAGCATGGCCTGACAGACCTGGACCTTTTATCACCTGGCGGTTACGTGGTCGGTACATGTGATCCGCTGGGGAACCCTGCTGCTATCGAGCAGGTTGCCGGGCTTGGCCTGAACCAGTTTTCGCTGGAATTAATACCCCGGATTACCCGTGCCCAGAGCATGGATGTGCTCAGTTCGATGGCGACCATTGCCGGCTATCGAGCGGTCCTGCTGGCTGCCAGTGAACTTCCCCGTATCTTTCCCCTCTTGATGACCGCTTCGGGGACCCTGGCGGCCGCCCGTGTCTTCATAATTGGTGCAGGTGTGGCTGGCCTGCAGGCGATTGCCACGGCCCGTCGGCTTGGTGCGATTGTCCAGGCCTATGACCTGCGACCGGCCTGCCGGGAGCAAGTGGAGAGCCTGGGGGCAAAGTTCGTGGAACTGGAACTGGAGGCGGATGAATCGGAGGACAAGGGTGGCTATGCGAAGCAGATGGGGGAGGAGTTCTACCAGCTGCAAAGGGAACTGATGGCAGAGGTGGTTGCCGAGAGTGACGTGGTGATCACCACGGCGGCAATTCCCGGGCGCCCTTCGCCATTACTGGTAACGGCGGATGCCGTCGGGCGGATGGAGCCTGGTGGCGTGATTGTTGACCTGGCAGCGGAGCGTGGAGGCAACTGCGAGTTAAGCGAACCCGACCAGCGAGTGGTCCGCGAGGGAGTTGTGATCCTTGGCCCCACTAATCTGCCGTCCGAGATTCCCTACCATGCCAGCCAGATGTTCTCTGCCAACATCACCCGGTTCCTGCTTCACCTGGCTGAGAATGATGCTATTGAGTTGAATATGGACGACGAGATAATCGCCGAGACACTCGTTGCTCATGGAGGAGATATCCCGCACGTGAGGATCCGGGAAATACTTGACCTACCTGCCCTGCCGAAGTCTCCGGGCAAGGAGGAAGAAGTTCCAGCCGAAGAGTCCGGTCCGGAAGAGGATGTCGAGGGTGCGATCGATGAGGACCTTGATGGAGAAGAAGCAGGAACGGATGATGATCGAGATCCGCCCGCTGCTGAGGATCCCAACGATGATCCAGGGGAAGAGGTGTGAGATGGTGAACAAGACAGCTCTCTCGACAGGATTTCCGGGTAAATCGCTGCTGATGCTCGCAGCAGCGCTGCTTCTGTTATTGGCCGGGTTCGGACAACCGGCAGGAGCAGATGACGAGGCAGCGGAACCGGCTGTCACAAGTGGGAATCCGGAAGGTACTGGTCCGGTGATGAGCGAGGAACCAGTACAGGAGGAGGAAGCGGTTGGAAATGATTCTCGCAAACAGGCAATGATCGCCTCGCTGACGATTTTCGTGCTGGCGATTTTCATTGGCTTTGAGATCATCACCAAGGTACCTCCGACCCTGCACACGCCGCTGATGTCGGGTTCCAATGCGATAAGTGGCATCACACTGGTTGGGGCCGTGATTGTTGCCGGGCATTCGGAAGGAATTGCACCGTTGCTGGGAATGGTGGCGGTTTCCCTGGCCACGGTAAACGTGATCGGCGGATTCCTGGTGACCCACCGGATGCTCTCGATGTTCGTTAAACGCAAGTAGAGGATGTGAAAGCGAGTTACTGGAATTGGACAGGCAGATATTTATTGATATCGCTTACATCGTAGCGGCCATGCTTTTCATGTTTGGCCTGAAGCGAATGGCCCATCCGCGCACTGCCGTGCGGGGAAACCTGTATGGTGCGATGGGGATGTTGCTGGCTGTCGTTGCCACGATGTTCTCAAGTGATGTTGAGCAGTTTTCCTGGATCGTCGGTGGTATCTTCGGCGGAGGGGCCATGGGCGTGTTGCTTGCCTACATGATCCAGATGACCGCCATGCCCCAGCTGGTGGCCGTGTTTAATGGTTTCGGTGGACTGGCATCTGTGATCGTGGCGGGTGCGATGCTGCTGCTTCCGGGAAGCGATCCTGGTCCAACCGAGTGGGTAGCGACATCTCTCTCCGGGATTATTGGATCGATTACTTTCCTGGGGAGCATGGTCGCATTTGGCAAGCTTCAGGAGATCGATTTTTTCAAGAAGTCATGGCGGCTTCCCTTTCCCCACGTGGTGAATGTGCTTTTGCTGCTGGTCCTGGTTGGCCTCTCGATCCTGATGGCTGAGAACGAGGCGGGATTCTACTACATCATGATCGTCCTGGTTGCCTCGCTACTGGGGTTCCTGCTGGTCAACTCGATCGGTGGGGCAGATATGCCGGTCGTGATTGCCCTGCTGAATTCGTACTCGGGGCTGGCTGCTTCGGCGACCGGGTTCGTGATCAGCAACAACGTGTTGATTATTTCCGGTTCGCTGGTGGGTGCCTCGGGGATCATCCTCACCCGGCTGATGTGCCGGGCAATGAACCGCTCGCTGCTGAACGTGCTGTTTGGTGTCATGGAAGCAGGCAGCGCTGTCGATGCAGACGAGGTCTATAAGGATGTGACCCAGACGGTAGCAGAGGAAGTGGCCATGATGCTCGAGTTTGCCCAGCGAGTCGTGATCGTGCCGGGCTACGGGCTGGCGGTCGCGCAGGCCCAGCATGCGGTGCAGAACCTGGGCAAGCTGCTTGAGGAGCGAGGGGTCTCGGTCGAGTATGGGATTCATCCGGTGGCTGGTCGAATGCCAGGCCATATGAATGTTCTGCTTGCAGAGGCGGATGTGGATTACGAGAAGC
>JAPYUD010000012.1:13538-21952 GCA_029936215.1 Pirellulaceae bacterium
AAGCTGATCGAAATGGACCATATCAATCTGACCATGGAGAGCGTGGACGTGGCGATCGTGATCGGGGCCAATGACGTGGTGAATCCCTCCTCCCGAACCGATGAGAACAGTCCCATTTACCAGATGCCGATCATCGACGTGGACAAGGCCCGTGCGGTGATCGTGATCAAACGCAGCCTCAGTCCCGGGTTTGCAGGTATTCCCAACCCGCTGTTTGCCATGGAGAACACCTCCATGCTGTTCGGTGACGGCAAGCAGATGATGCTGGAGATCACCGCGGCACTGCAGGAATCGTAGGCTCGACTGCAAGCGGATTAACGCGACTGGCTAGACAACCCGCTTGCGTTCCTTCTCCAGTCGTTCTGCCAGGAAACTAACCGCCACGCCTGCCATCTGGTTGTAGTAACCAAAGCCGTGGCCCCCTGCCTCGGTTTCCAGGTCCGCTTCGAAGGGGACCCCCAGCGAGGCAAGCTTCATCCGCAGGCGATCGACGCTGTCAAACCAGTTGTGATCGGTTGGGTCACAGCAAAAGAACTGGTGCAGGGGATAATCGAGCGGGTGAATATGCAAGAGCGCCGTGTCCTGGCGGGCTGCTTCCTTGTCCGGGTACATCAGCGGAATGGTCTCGTCGTCGTGATCAAACCGCAGGTGAAAGTCAATTGCCGGGGCAATTGCACTGACCACAGGAAAGATACGGGGGTACTTGTAGGAGAGCCGCAGGGCCCCCTGGCCTCCCATGCTGGTCCCCAGCAGGCCGACCTGGCGGTCCGCGGTTTCAAAACGCTCCTGGACATAGGGGAGGACATTTTCCAGCAGGTGCTGCTCGGCCGTGAGCGAGCTGTCAAATTCCTCACAGATCCTGTCAGTCCACCAGCTTCGTGCCGCCATCGGGCAGATCACCACCAGTCCATGACGGTCAAATTCCTCGGTGAAGGGCTGGTTGTCCACCAGGCCTTCCAGGTGGACGCCGTGCAGGTAGATAACAGCCTGGTTGTGTGGATTCGGTTCCGACGGTTCAAAGAGATCACAGGGATGTCCGCCCACGGTTTCTTGCTGCCAGCTTCCCACGGCTACTTTTCCTTTCTCAGGGTGACTTGAAACATGGCTTTCCTCTTTTTACCCGTTGGCTTCCCGGGTCGCGACCCGATAGCATGGTCAGCTACAGGGAAATCCTGGCTCACGAGAGGACCGTCATACCGTGGCTTCTGATCTGCCGCAACAACCGGAATCGAAAATTCGCTGGTACCAGGGAATCACCCGCTACCAGTGGCTGGTGCTGGTGATCGCTTCGGCCGGCTGGGTCTTTGATGTCTACGAGGGCCAGATCTTCAACATCACTCGTGGTGACATGCTCAACGAGATTGTTGACCTGCCCGAGGATTCAGTGGAACTGGCTGCGGCCAACAAGAAGTTTGGGGATTTTTTCCTGGCGATTTTCCTGCTCGGGGGAACCGTGGGCGGTTTGCTGTTCGGTTCCCTGGCGGACCGTTATGGCCGCCGCTCGATCATGATCGTGACGATCCTGATGTACTCTCTCTTTTCCGGCTTGACATTTTTTGCCAGCGAGCTCTGGCATGTGGCCATGCTTCGTTTTTTCGTGGCCATGGGAGTCGGGGGCGAATGGGCAGTGGCGGCCAGCCTGGTCGCCGAGAATTTCCCGACTCGCTCCCGGGCACAGGCTGCAGGCATCTTTCATGCCTCCAGCGTGCTGGGAACCTGGATGGCCGCGTTGGCGGGCCTGGCCGTGGGCGCGGCGTGGCGCTACGCCTACCTGTTTGGCCTGATCCCTGCGCTCCTGGTTCTCTGGGTTCGCTCGAGTGTGAAGGATCCGGAGAAATGGACGGAGATTGCCGAGGTCGACAAGAAAAAAGTGCGACGAGGGAGTTTTGCCGAGTTACTGTTTGACCGGCGATGGAATCGCCGTGCACTGCTGGGTATGGCACTGGCGGCGGTTGGCCTGGGAACTTTCTGGGCGGTGACCGTGGCGGGACAGGATATTGTCCGGGAGACGCTGCTGGCCCAGGCAGAGGCATCCGGAGAGGTGATCACGCAGGAGTTTCGCGACCAGGTTGCCGCACGGTCGAAATTTGGCTACGGGATCGTGCAAACGGCCGGCGGAGGACTGGGACTGCTTGCCTTTGGACCGCTCTGCGCCTGGATTGGCCGTCGCCGTGCCTTCATGATGATTCACCTGATGGCTTGTGCGATTGTGCCGGTGGCTGTTTTTCTGCCGAGTGACTACACGTCGCTATTGATCATCCTGCCGGTGTTTGGTTTCTTTACCCTCGGCATGCATGCTGGCTATGCGATTTATTTTCCGGAACTTTTTCCGACGCACCTGAGAGCGACAGGAACGAGCTTCTGTTTTAACGGTGGTCGTATCCTGGCGGTTCCGGTTCTGTTATTTTCCGGCTGGTTGAAATCCCAGCCCGGGATGGAATTGGGCAATGCCCTGACGATGCTTGGCGGCCTGTTCCTGGTCGGTTTCCTGATATCCTGTTTCCTGCCGGAGACGAAAAACCAGGACCTCCCCGAGACACTTGTTCCGGATATTAGCGAATGACGTCACTCGAACCCGTACGTTTTGGCGTGATCGGTTACGGCCTGTTTGGTTTTCACCATGCCCGGGCGATCGAGGCAAGTGGTGCAAGCCAGCTGGTGGCCGTCGCGGTACGCTCGACAGAATCGCAGCAGCGGGCGGCTGCCGACCACCCAGGGGTGAATCTCTACGGCGACTACCGCGAGATGCTCGAGCGTGATGACCTGGACGTGGTCTCTGTTGTGGTACCGAACATGCTACACCACGAGATGGGTATGGCCGTGCTCGAGTCGGGACGGCACCTGCTGCTGGAAAAACCGATGGCACTCACGGTGGCAGAATGTGATCAGCTTGTGGAGCTGGCCGAAACGCAGCAGCGGGTCCTGGCGGTGGGACACGAGCTGCGGCTCTCCTCCCTCTGGGGACAGGTCAAGCAGCTGATCGAGGAAGGCACTGTTGGCAGGGTACAGTACGTGCTGGTGGAACTTTCACGCTTCCCCTACCGGCCCGGATCCGATGGCTGGCGATATGACCAGCAGCGTGTTGGCAGCTGGATCCTGGAGGAACCCATCCACTTCTTCGACCTTGCCCGCTGGTACCTGGAGGGGAGCGGGGACCCGGTCTCGATCTATGCCCGGGCAAATTCCCGTGACCCGGCGCGACCCCAGCTGGCCGATAATTTCTCGGCTATCGTCAATTACCCTGATGGTGCCTATGCGATTGTCAGCCAGTCCCTCTCGGCCTTTGGGCATCACCAGATGGCAAAGGTGGTAGGCACCGAGGGAGCGATTTGGGCCGACTGGGGAGCTGCTGACGCTCGCTCAGGCGAGTCCCGTTTTGGACTTCGTTATGGCCTGGGAGATGACGTGACCGAGGTGGAGCTGAAAGAGGATGCGGGGGAACTGGTCGAATTGGCACGGGAGATTGACGCGGTGGCAGAGTCGGTCCGCAGTGGGAAGGCTCCTCCCTGTAGTGGAACGGACGGGCGCTGGTCTACCCTGCTCTGCCTGGCTGCCGAGCAATCGGTCCAGGCAGGCCAGCTGGTAATGCTGGACAAATGACTTCCAGGCAACAAGGTCCACATGATCGCGGTAGTGGGGAAATAGGCAGTGATCTAGAATAGGCGCCCGGTTGAAACAGCCGCTGTCGGGTGCGAGGCGGTATTGAGGTGAGTGTCTCATGAAAGAACTGATCAGTGCAGAACAACTTGATGCTGGCATCCGTAAGATGGCGGAGCAGATTACCAGCACGGTTGGTGGTCGCCCGTTAACAGTTATCGGTGTGCTCACTGGCAGCGTGGTCCTGCTGGCGGACCTGATCCGGCAGTTGAAAATGCCCTTGCGGGTTGGCTTTGTGCAGGCCAGCAGCTACCGCGGGCAACTGGAACGCGGCATGCTGGAGCTGGATTCGGCAATCGTGCCGGACGTTGTCGGCCGTGAGGTCCTCCTGGTTGACGATATTTTTGATACAGGGCACACGCTTGACGAAGTGCAGGCAATGATCCAGTCCATGAAGCCGAGTATTCTTCACACGGCTGTTCTGCTCCACAAGCTGGGGCGACAGGAGGTCGAGATTCGACCGGATTTCATCGCCTTTGAAATCCCTGACGAGTTTGTTGTTGGATATGGCCTGGATTACCGTGACCATTATCGGAACCTGCCTTACGTTGCTGTCCTGGAAGAGGCGGATCTGGAGAATAATCCCCCTGATCACCCCGGAAGTACACAGGCATGACCCCCCTGCGGATAGCAATGGTTACGCGACGCTTCTGGCCACTGGTTGGCGGGGCAGAAATGGTCATGGCGAACCTCTCCGAGCAGTTCCTCAAGCAGGGTGCCGAGCCGGTGATCCTCACGGCGATGTGGGAACCGGACTGGCCAACGGACCTGGTGCACCGCGAAGTGCCCGTGGTCCGGTTGCCGCAGCCACGAACCCGTGGATGGGGAACCTGGCGGTACATGCGGCAGCTGGGACGCTGGTTACTGGCCAACCGTGGCAGCTATGACGTGATCTTCGTGTCCATGCTCAAGCACTCGGCCTTCACCGCAATCAACGTGGGCCAGAAACTGGGAGTTCCGGTGCTACTGCGAGCCGAGGGGGCGGGCCCGACCGGGGACTGCCAGTGGCAGCAGGAAGCACGTTTTGGCAGCCGGATCCGGACTCGCTGCCAGCAGGCTGCCGGCGTGGTCGCACCGGGCCAGCAGGTTGCCGAGGAACTACTGGCGGCAGGTTATTCAGCCGACCGGGTTCACCACCTTCCCAATGGTGTCTCCCTCGGGACCGAGCGGAGCAGGGCAACAAGGGATGTGGCCAGGGAAGTCCTGGTAGAGGTCAATCCTGGTCTGCAGGTCAACGGTGGAGGAAAACTCGTTGTCTATACAGGTCGACTGGATCGAAACAAGGGACTGCTTGACCTGGTTGATGCCTGGGCCGAGTACACCAGTAAACACCCGGCTTCCCGACTCTGGCTGATCGGGGATGGTCCTGACCGGGACGTGATATTTGACCGGATTGAACAGAGAAACCTGCGAGGCAGGATTGAACTGCCAGGTTCCTTTGATGATGTGGACGTGATCCTGCAGGCTGCCGATTTATTTGTCCTGCCCTCCTATGCCGAGGGACTTTCACTTTCCGTGCTGGAGGCGATGGCCCAGCATTTACCAGTCGTTGCCTCGGACATCCCTGGAAACCGCCAGCTCATCGACAACCATGTGCACGGACGACTCGTCCCCACAGCTGAACCGAGTGCCCTTGCCATGGCCATTGAGATGGCACTGGCAGAAGAGGGAGCCTCGGCGGAGATGGCAGTAGCTGCCTATCAGCGTGTCAGGCAATCTTACTCGCTCGAGACGATGGCAAACGATCACCTGGAGTTGTTTTCCCAGGCGCTCTCGGAATCAAGCCCCGGAGCATGACCAGACCATGACAGTGCGGATTGCCTATTATCTGCCCAGGCTGGAAGCAAGTGGCGAGCGGACCCTGGTCCGGTCCATCCAGCGACAGTTGCCGGCCGATCGCTACCAGACCCGCTTGTTCGGGTTTGTCAGGGACCGTTCCCTGCAGGGGCATGCCGAAGAGGATGAATGCCGACTTAGCCGTTCGCTTTTGCACGATCCCTTTTCGCTGCTCAAACTAGCCCGTGAGATCCGTGCATGGCAGCCTGACCTGCTTCATGCCTGGGGAATTGCCGAGCTGGGGATCGAGGCCTGCTGGCCGCTCAGTAGAACTGCCCGCTGGAGAGTGGGGACGGTGCACAACCCGGTCGCTGGAACAGGCCGGATGATTCCTGCTCGTGGCAGTCGCTGGCTCAAACACTGCCATCGTGTCACGGCAACATCCAGCATCGTGGGCCGCCAGCTGGAGAATCTTCAGCCGGGAATGAGCCTGGAGGTGATCCCTGCAGCGGTGGAATCCTACGACGGTTCCTCCCCGGGGGAACAACCTGGAATTCCAGCCTCCGCGACCGTGATTGCCGTGGCCGGTTTTGACGCTCGTCATGAAGGGGTTCGTGAGGCACTTGAAATGATGGAGTTGCTGTGCTCGGTCAACGACAACCTGCACATGGTTCTGCTTGGCCGGGCAGCTACCGAGCCATGGATCCGTCGTTTCAGCCAGCAGCTGGAGATCGACTCCAGGGTCCATCTCCCTACGTCTGGTTGCTGGCAACAGGTACTTCGAGAAGCAACATTGCTGCTGATGCCGGCCCGCTCCCACGGCGTCTCGACGACGCTGCTGCATGCCATGGCCGCGTCGGTTCCGGTGGTGCTTGCGGACACCGTGGCCAATCGCTCACTGGTGGATGAAAACTGTGTAAATTTCTTTCCTGCCGGAGATTCCGGGCAGTGTGCACGCCAGGTCCACCAGCTGCTGAAGGATCCTGCGCGGCTGGCATCGATGGCTGAAACTGGCCTGAAATTCTATCAATCTGCTGACAGTGTGCGCCAGATGGTGGACCATTATGACGCGGTCTACCAGGAGATCGTGGAAGCTGGCCGGTAAACGTGTCGTATGTCAGCTGAACTTTTTTGCCAAATGGCGCGTATCGAAAAGAGTGGGATAACCGATGAATACCTACAAACAGGTGTGCTAACGGTTCGTGCCTGTTCTTCCGCTTCTGCCCCTTCTCGCAGGGAACCAAGCAATGTGCGGTATCAGCGGTGCGGCCTGGACAGAAACGGGCCGTGCAATTTCTTTCGAGCTGCTTGGCCAGATGACCGATGCCCTTGTGCACCGGGGCCCGGATGATGCAGGCCACTATTACCGGGAGGGATCTCCAGCGGTAGATGATCCAGGCGTTGGACTCGGGTTCCGTCGTCTCTCCATCATTGACCTTGAGACCGGGCAGCAACCTGTTGGCAACGAGGATGGCAGTGTCCAGGTTGTGCTCAATGGTGAGATCTACAATTACCGCTCCCTGCGAGAAGAACTCCAGGCCCGTGGTCACCAGTTCAGGAGCCAGGGAGATGCCGAGGTGATCGTGCATCTTTACGAGGAAGAGGGGGAAGCCTGCTTCTCCCGGCTCAATGGAATGTTCGCTATCGCCATCTGGGATGACAACCAGAAGAAGATGGTCCTGGCCCGGGACCGGCTTGGCCAGAAACCGCTGTTCTATATCCAGCAGCCAGGGCGGCTGATGTTTGCCAGTGAATTGAAGAGCCTGTTGGCCGTGCCTGGAATAGAACCCCGGATAAGTAGCAGGGCAGTTGATCTCTATTTCACTTATCAGTACGTGCCTCACCCGCATTGTATTTTCGAGGGATTTCAGAAACTCTCGCCAGGTCACCTCGCTGTCTACAGGCGGGATCAACTGGAGGTTCGATCTTACTGGCAGCTTCCGGCAGGGACAGAGCAGGAAATCGAGCAGGGGGAGGCAGTGGAACGGTTGCAGGATTTGCTTGCATCGTCTGTCGAACTTCGCATGCAGAGTGATGTTCCACTGGGAGCATTCCTTTCCGGTGGAGTTGACTCGTCGTTGATCGTGGCACTCATGCAGGCCCATTCGACGGAACCGATCAGGACCTTCTCGATCGGTTTCCCGGTAGCGGAATACGACGAGACAGCATTTGCACGGAAGGTTGCCGAGCATCTTGGGACCGAGCATCACGAGTTCCGTGTGAAACCGGATGCGGTGGATATCCTCCCCCGGCTGGCATTTCACTTTGATGAGCCAATGGCCGACAGTTCGGCAATTCCGACATGGTACGTTGCCCGGGAGACGCGGCAGGAGGTGACCGTTGCCCTTTCCGGGGATGGAGGGGACGAGTTGTTTGCCGGTTACCCGCGGTACCAGGCCGTGGCACTGGCAGGCAAGCTGGATCGATGCCCTCCGTTGCGGTGGCTGGTCGCCGGCCTCGGTCGTTACCTGTTGCCCGACTCGGCGCGGTACAAGTCACGTCTGCGACGGATGAAAAGATTTACTGGGTCGCTGGGCCGGGAGAGTGTTGTCCGTTACCTGGACTGGATTCGCATCTTCCAGGAAGATCATCGCAGTCGTTTTTACAGCGATGAATTTCGCACCCAGCTTTCAGGCCACCAGCCGGATCAGTTCCTGCGGGAGGCTTTCGAACTTTGTTCGCGCGACCCGGTCAGCCAGGTATCACTGGCAGACCTGGTGACCTACCTGCCCTGCGACCTGATGGCCAAGGTCGACATCACCACGATGGCCCACTCGCTCGAATGTCGACAACCGATGCTCGACTACCGGCTTGTCGAGTTTGCCGCCGGTTTACCCGTGGAATTCAAGTATCGACGGGGCCGCGGGAAAAGGCTGCTGCAGTCTGCTTTTGGTTCCCTCTTGCCAGATGAAATCTGGAATCGTCCCAAGATGGGTTTTGGTGTCCCGCTGGATCACTGGTTTCGCGGTGAGCTGCAAGAG
>JAPYUD010000410.1:0-3846 GCA_029936215.1 Pirellulaceae bacterium
CACGACTGCCGCGTCCTGAAAAAACGGTCAGCATGGGGATCTCCGCGGTACCGCCTCTGGATAACATCGATCAACAGTTATTTCGGCACAATCGCCTGCCGGGGTCGAGTCGGAATTGCCTCGAACCCCGCGGGGCAGGGGGGATGGTACGGATTTCATTATATACATTTGCGCGGGAATCTCCCTGCCCAGTTCACCGACACAAGATCAGGAAAGAGACGAACGCTTTTCGCTCACATGCGTTTTTTGGCTCTCTCGACCGGTTGATGCGCGCTGGTCGATGGAGGACGATAATAGCGACCGACTGGACATTTTCACGAGGGATCTTCCATGAAGATTGTTACTTTTTTCCGCTACCCATCTGCAATCGTCGTGCTCTCCGTGCTGCTGTTGCCCACCGCTGCCTGGTCACAGGGTTCGGCGGCGGATTATGAGCGATCGGGCGCACTGCGCAAAAAAACGCAGGACAAGGTGGTTGGAGGATCGATAAAACCCCACTGGCTCCCCGACGGCCGCGGCCTCTGGTACCTCCGCGATGTGAAGAAAGGCCACCAGTTCATCCTCGCCGATGCGATCCGTGGGACGCGCCGCCCGGCGTTTGATCACGCGGCCCTGGCCCGTGAGCTGACGTCCGAGTTACCCGGCGAGTTCACGGCCGACAAGCTCCCTTTTCGTGAAATCACGATCGACAAGGACGGGGCAGTCCACTTCAAGGCCGGGGGCATGGACTGGACGTACCAGGATGACAAGCTCACTCGCAGCTCGTCGGCCGAAAACCAGGCATCCCCGCAGCGCCGCATCCGGGGCCAGTCCCCTGGATCCACGCAGGGAGCCAAATCGCCGGACGGCAGCTGGCAGGTCCATATCCAGGACCACAATGTCATTCTCCAGGAAGTCGGTTCGGTCCAGAAGACGGTCCTCACCGAGGACGGCACGGCGGCAGATTATTTCACCTCGTCGGTATCCTGGTCGCCCGATTCGAAAAGGTTCGTGGTGATGCGGCGGCGGCCGGCACAGAAACACCCGGTCAGCATGGTCGAATCGTCACCGCAAAAACAGCTCCAGCCAAAGCTCCTGACGTTTGACTATCTCAAGCCGGGTGACGAGATCTCCCAGGTCAAGCCGCACCTGTTTGATGTCTCCGCCCAGCGCGAGCTACCGCTTGTGGATGACCTTTACAAGAACCCCTGGCAGATCCAGGAGCTGCGATGGCAGGCAGACTCGTCACGGTTCACTTTCCTTTACAACCAGCGAGGGCACCAGGTGCTGCGAATCTGCGCGGTCGATGCGGCCAGCGGCGAGGTCACCGCACTGATTGACGAGGTTTCCGAGACCTTCGTCGACTATGCCTACAAAAAATACTCCCACTACCTGGATGAGAGCCAGGAGATTATCTGGATGTCCGAGCGGGATGGCTGGAACCATCTTTACCTCTACGATGCCCAAGAGGGACAGGTCAAGGAGCAGATCACCTCCGGTCCCTGGGTGGTGCGGGGGGTGGAGCAGGTGGACCCGGAGAGCCGAACGATCTGGTTCCGGGCCAGCGGTATTGATCCTGACCAGGATCCTTATTACATCCACTACTGCAGGATCCAGTTCGACGGCAGCGGCCTGGTGCGGCTCACCCGGGGCGACGGAACCCACTCGATTCAGTACTCCCCGGACCGCGACCTGCTGGTCGACACCTATTCCCGAGTCGACATGCCCCCGGTCAGCGAACTACGCAGGAGCCAGGATGGCGGCCTGGTCTGCACGCTGGAAACTGCCGACTGGTCCGCCCTGTTGGCAACCGGCTGGCAGGTTCCCGAGCGGTTCGTCGCCAGGGCCCGTGACGGCAGCACGGACATCCATGGGGTGATTTACCGGCCCACCACGTTCGATCCCAAAAAAAGTTACCCGGTGATCGAGAAGATCTATGCCGGACCTCATGGCTCTTTTGTTCCCAAGCGATTTTCCCCGTACCACTCGGCCCAGGCAATCGCCGAACTTGGTTTCATCACCGTGCAGATTGACGGGCTCGGTACCTCGAACCGTTCCAAGGCGTTTCATGATGTCTGCTGGAAGAACCTGGGGGATTCCGGCTTTCCCGATCGCATTCTCTGGCTGAAGGCTGCGGCCCGCAAATACCGCTTCATGGATCTCACCCGGGTCGGCATCTACGGCGGATCAGCCGGCGGGCAGAGTGCCCTGAGGGCGATGCTGGCCCACCCCGAGTCGTACCACGTGGCGGTAGCCGACTGTGGCTGCCATGACAACCGGATGGACAAAATCTGGTGGAATGAACTCTGGATGAGCTGGCCAATCGGCCCTCACTACGGCGAGCAATCCAACGTGACCCAGGCCCACAAGCTGCAGGGGAAGCTGCTGCTGACCGTCGGGGAACTGGACCGCAACGTGGACCCCGCCTCCACCATGCAGGTGGTCAATGCACTGATCAAGGCGGACCGGGATTTCGAAATGATCGTCTTTCCCGGCGGCGGGCACGGGATTGGCGAGAGCCCTTACGGCCAGCGGCGAAGGAAGGATTTCTTTGTGCGGCACCTGCTGGAGCGGGAACCACGCTGGACAGCAGAAACGACCGGTGGCAGGGAAAAACCCACTCGCGGCCGAAAACCTCGCTCCAGTTAAGTGAACAGGAGCGTTTAATAACACGCTCGCAGACTGGACTCGCAGTTTTTTGCGGGATCTGGTCAAATGCCTGCCAGACAAGGTTGAATCGTTGCATCAAAACATGCCGAAATGATATAAAGAGGGTCCTTCCTTACACCACCCACCCTGGAGACGAAGAACATGCTCACCGTCTTTGGAAAGAAGTCGCCGCGAAGCAGCTACTGTGATGGAATCAGCCGCCGGGGGATGTTGAAGATTGGCGCTCTTGGCGTCGGTGCCTTTGGTCTGAACCTGGCCGACATCTACCGCACCGAGGCAGCGGCCGGATCCGGAAGCAATCACAAGGCGGTGATCAACATCTTCCTGGGTGGCGGACCTCCGCACCAGGACATGTGGGAGATCAAGACCCAGGCTCCCAAGGAAATCCGTGGCCCCTTCCAGCCGATCGCGACCAGCGTTCCGGGTATCCAGATTGGCGAGTGCTTTCCCAAGATCGCCTCGATCATGGACAAGTCGGTCGTACTGCGAGCGGTGGTGGGAGTCGAGGGACGGCATGACTCGTTCCAGTGCATGACCGGCTGGCGACACAGCCAGATGCGTTCGATCGGCGGTTTCCCCGCCATCGGAAGCGTCCTGCACAAGCTCCAGGGTCCAGTCGACAAGAGCGTACCACCCTACATTGGCATGAAGACCGACGGCGTCTGGCGGAACCCGGGCACGCCCGGATTTCTCGGCGAGACCTACGCTCCCTTCACCCCCGACGGGCAGGGCCTGGCGGACATGAAACTCAATGGCATCACCACCGATCGCCTGGCCGATCGCAAGCAGGTACTGGCGAGTATCGACAGCCTGCGCCGCGACGTGGACGCCAGCGGTCAGTTGGAGGGAATCGACTCGTACCAGCAGCAGGCCTTTGGTGTACTCACCTCGAGCAAGCTGGTTGATGCCCTGGATGTCTCCAAGGAAGATCCAGCGATCCGGGCACGTTACGGCGACGGCAAACCTTTCAAGTACAAGTACGACGGTGCCGACACGGACAATGAGATGGTGCTGGTGGCCCGCCGACTGGTAGAAGTTGGCGCCCGCTGCGTGACACTGACCTTCGGCCGCTGGGACAGCCATGGTGACAACGAGGGGCTGGTAAGGCACCACGGCGTGCGGATCGACCAGGCGGTACATGCCCTGGTGACCGACCTGGAAGAACGGGGCATGCTGGACGACGTGACCGTTCTTGTC
>JAPYUD010000411.1:0-3820 GCA_029936215.1 Pirellulaceae bacterium
GTTGCCCGGTGGTCAGTTTGCCAACATCTTCATTAATGAGCTGAAGTAAACGGCCTTCGCACACCCTTTGGGATCCCCGATGTTTGCCGTGTTCCCGCCGCACCCCAGGACGCGGATCCGGCCGGTTGAACGCCGGGGCTGGGGCGAGGGATAGCAGACGCAATCGCAGAGCAATCCATCATGTATTCTCGATGTTTCATCACGCTGAGCCTGCTGGTGGGATCGAGTAGTGCGCTTGCCGCTGAGGAACAGCGGAAGCCATACAACGTTTTGTTGATCATCTCCGACGACCTTACTGCGACAGCCCTTGGTTGTTACGGCAACACGATTTGCAGAACTCCGAACATCGACAGGCTGGCCTCTGACGGGACGCGGTTTTCCCGAGCTTATTGCCAGGCCACCTACTGCGCACCTTCCCGGGCATCCATGTTGTTCGGTTATTACCCGTATGCGTCGAAAGCAACCGGACGCACCAGTGGTCGCAAAGAAGTTGGCCCGGATCGGAACAGTTGGCCGCAGTATTTCCGCAAGAACGGCTACCACAGCGCCCGCGTGTCAAAAGTGTTTCACATGGGCGTTCCCACGGACATCGCGCCGGGACGAAATGGCGACGACGATCCTGCATCGTGGGACGAAGCATTCAACAGTCCCGGCCCAGAGGCCAAAGCACCGGGCACTGGCGAAACCCTTCAGAACAATCCAGGTCGCGTCAAGAAAGGCGCTGCCGGAGGAAACCGTTTTGTTGTCGTCGAGGCTGACGGTGATGACACAGTTCACTCCGATGGAAAGACTGCTTCCAAAGCTGTTGAATTGATCAATCAATACAAAAAGCAGAACAAGCCGTTCTTTCTCGCCGTCGGTTTTGTGCGGCCACACGTTCCCTTCGTGGCGCCGCGAAAGTACTTCGCGTCGTACGACTACAACAAAATGGTCCTTCCACCGAAACTTCCTGGCGACCGCGACGACATCCCGAACAACTCGGCCAACAGGAGAACATCTGCCAAGCTTCAGATGGACATCCAGCAACAGAAGAAACTGATCGCCGGCTATTACGCATCGGTCACCTACATGGACGCGATGACCGGAAAGGTGATCAAGGCCCTGGAGGAAAGTGGTCAACGCGACAACACGATTGTGATTTTCACAAGTGACCACGGCTATCACCTGGGCGAACACGACATGTGGTCCAAGGTGAGCATTCATGAAGAATCAGCGCGTTTGCCACTGATTATCAGCGTGCCGGGAAAGCCGCCAGCAGTGTGTGATTCGCTCGTGGAGTTACTTGACCTTTATCCCACGGTTTCCAGGCTTTGCGGACTGAAGGTGCCAGACAACATCCAGGGCAAAGACATTTCTCGAATGCTGGATGATCCGAAGATCAAGGTACGCGACGCCATCCTGTGCAGCGGCAAAGGAAGGCTGTATCGCGAGCAGCGATGGGCTCTTCTGGACTACGGAAAATCCGGGGAACTCTACGACATGGAGAAAGACCCGAAGCAGTACACCAACCTTTACAGCAAACCCGAATACGCGGAGACACTCGCCGAATTGAAACAGAAGCTGAAGGCGAGGCTGCTTGAAGTCAGCAAGAACGACTTGCGAGAGAATTGACATGAAACATCTCGCCCTTCCGAAACGTCGCGACGTCCTGAAAGCCGGGGTATTCGCAGCCGCCGTCCCGTTTGCCAGTCGTGTATCATGGGCAGCTGCAAGTCCGATGCAGACACTCCAGTACGCCGCCGTCGCCGTGGCCGGTCGAGGCGCAGCTGATATCGGCTCGATAAGCAGACACGAGAAGATTCGCGTGGTCGCCGGCGCCGATGTTGATGCGAATGCGCTGGAGAACTTCTCGAAGCAGCGCCAAGACGCCAGGACTTTCTCCGACTGGCGAGAGATGCTCGACAAGATGGGCGATAGCATCGACGTGGTCAGTGTTTCAACGCCAGATCACATGCACGGGATCATTGCAATGAGCGCGATGAACATGAAGAAACACGTGTATGTACAGAAACCGCTGGCCCAGAATATCGGTGAATGTCGCGCCATGCTGGCTTCCGCTCAGCAAAACAAGGTCGTTGTTCAGATGGGGAATCAGTGTGCGACCAGTCACGACCGTGTGTCTGTGGAAATGGTTCAGCGCGGGCTGATTGGAAAAGTCACCGAGTGCTGGGCGTTCTGCGGCAAGACCTGGGGCGATACCCGTGCCCGTCCTGAACGACGTGACCCGATCCCCAGGGGACTGGATTGGGACGGCTGGCTCGGAGTGGCCCCGGAACGCCCATACCTCGAGAAGTATTATCACCCCAAGGGGTGGCGACGGCGACAGGGTCTAGGCACCGGGGCACTGGGCGATATGGGCTGCCACATATTCAATGCGGTCTATCGCGGCCTTTCGCTTACTGCACCGACACGTGTCAGGTCCAAGACCGGCGTTCCCAACTCGCAGAACTGGGCTAATAGCGAACATGTCGAATACGACTTCCCTGGAACGCCTCTGACTGATGGCGACATTACGGTTCACTGGGTCAGCGGCAAACGGCGACCTCCCAAAGAGCTGACCACTCAGCTGGGGGGCGCAAAACTCCGATTCGGAGCCCTGCTCAAGGGCACTGATGGCATCCTGCTGCTGCGTCACGGCGGAACGCCGTCGCTGTTTCCCCAGGAAACCTTCAAGGATGTCCAGCCGGCGCAAGTTGAGCGTATGGGACATCATGCCTCATTCGTTGACGCTGTTATCAGCGGAGACAAAAGCAAGCTGCAGTCACCGATCGATTATGCGGCGCCGATGACGGCATTCGTTCTGCTCGGCAACATCGCCATGCAGCATTCACCGAAATGGCTTGATTGGGACAGCCGGAATTGGCGAATCACCAACAACGAAGTCGCGGACCAGGATGTACACTGCGTCTACCGTAACGGCTGGGAGGTTCTAGGGGCATGAATGTGGACGCATTGAAACTCCTGCTCATCTTCGCCCTCACAGTTGTCGGCTTGACGGCTGCCGATCCCGTGAAGGACTCAGGCTTTGTGCCGCTCTTTGACGGGAAATCTATGGATGGGTGGGTTGGTGATGTCGCCGGGTACGAGGCGAAAGACGGCGTGCTGACTTGCCTGAAGGGCAAGGGCAAGGGTGGCACAATATTTACGGAAAAGGAGTATGGCAACTTTGTCATTCGCTTCGAATTCAAGCTGACATCAGGCTCGAATAATGGCATGGCTTTGCGATGTCCGCTTGAAGGCAAGCCCGCTGCCAAGGGATTCGAAAGCCAAATACTGGACAATTCATCCAAACGCTATTTGAACAAGAGGCCTTCTCAGTATCATGGCTCTCTCTACAAACTCGTCGCCGCTAAAAGGGGGTTCCTGATGCCGATAGGTGAATGGAACAAGCAGGAGGTTATCCTTAACGAGAATCAAATTGAAATCACGTTAAATGGTGAAGTCATTCTCGCGGATAAAGATCTCTCTCGATTCAAACGCCCCACGAAGGGGCACATCGGCTTTCTTGGGCACGGCTCGAAAGTGCAGTTCCGGAAGATCGAGATCAAGGAACTGTAATTGGACCTTTGACCTACCCCCTGACGAACCATTTGCGTCCAGGCGACGACCCCATGTCTCCCTCCCACCCTTCAACCCCACCATGTATCATCGGGCAAGCCTCGGTTTGACGCTGACTGACCAGAAAAGGAGCCTCGTGAGTATTTTGCGACTTTCCATCTTGTTGGTCATCGCCAGCGCCTGCTCGATGCTGGCCGCCGAGGATGCTGCCGACCCAGCGGCCCTGCAGGAGGCCCGCGACCTGGGCCGCATCAATTCCAGG
>JAPYUD010000412.1:0-3813 GCA_029936215.1 Pirellulaceae bacterium
GGCGAAGTCGTCGGCAGCTTCAGTTGTGTATAAGAGACAGGCAAAGACCTCCTGGAACGAAACCGGTCGCTCAATCGGCTCGCCTGCCAGCCGGTCGGTGGCGCCAATAAACTGGCCATGCCGCATGCCACCACCTGCCATCAGGGCACAGGCGACGCGGGGCCAGTGGTCCCGGCCAACCTTGGCACTGATCTTCGGGGTTCGTCCGAATTCGCCCCAGACCAGGACTGCCGTGTCCTCGGCCAGGCCACGCTGGTGGAGGTCTTCTACCAGCGCCGAGATTGCCTTGTCAAAAACGGGAAAGTCTTCCTTTTCGCGAAGGAAGATGGAGTTGTTTGCGCGTCCCTCGGCATTGCGACCACCGTGCCAGTCCCACTTGCTGTAATTCACCGTCACCACGCGGGCGCCTGCCTCGATCAGCCGGCGGGCAGCAAGGAAACTCTGCGGTACCCGGGGGGCCCCGTTGCTGTCGATAAACTTGGTTGCATCCCCCTTGCCATACCGGTCCTGCACGTCATCCGGTTCGTTGGACAGGTCCAGTGCATTGGCCAGTCGTGAGGAGGTGAGGACTCCCATCGCCTGCCGGGTAAAGGTGTCGATGCCCTTGAGCGTTCCGCTATTGTCGATATCGCGGCGCAAGCGATCCATGCTCTTGAGCAGCAGGTCGCGGTCGCCCAGCCGGTCGGTCGTGATACCGTTAAGCACCATGTCCTTGCGGGTCGGGCCAAGCGGCCGGAATCCCGATTGGCTGACACCCAGGAAACCTGGTCCGGGCTCGTTGTAAGGGCCATGTGTGCAGGGATAGCAGAGGCTGATGAAGCCGGGCGTGGTGGGACGTGCCTGGCCCTGGATCTTGGAAATGATCGAGCCAAACTGGGGCCAGCCACGCGTTGGCACCGGTTCCGCCTTGGTGCGGCCGGTGTAACACTGAACGGCGTCATGCCCGGCCTGGGCATCGCTAAGCGAGCGAATCACCGTGAACTTGTCCATCATGCGGGACATCATCGGCAATTGTTCACAGATCTCCACGCCAGGGACATTCGTCGGAATCGGCCGCCAGGGGCCGGCAACCTCACGGGGCGCTTCCGGCTTGAGATCGAAGAGGTCCTGGTGAGGCGGACCACCAACCAGGTAAATCAGGATTACCGACTTGGTCGAGTTACGGACTCCCGCGTCAGCTTCCAGCGACAACAGCTCCGGCAGCGTCAGGCCGGCGGCTCCCAGGCCCCCGACCTTGATGAAATTACGGCGTGAAATGCCGTCACAATGGGTCTGGGAGCGATCTTTTGGATCGTGAATCGTCAGCATCGCATCTTTCCTTCACCAGAGAACCATTCCCCATTGGTATCAGCGATTATAACCGGATAGCAGGATCAACGCTATTTCCATTTGTCCTGTGGCCTCCTTCTCTCTATCGACCGGCTATAATGGCGACCATCACTTCCCTTCCCAGTCCCAACCGGATGAGTCATTAGAAATGAAAAAAATCCAGCTACTTCTTGTTGCCAGTATTGCCCTGATCGTGGCCCTCCCGGTTTTTGCAGAGCATCGGATTATCCTGCAGGGGAATAACAAGCTGGCGATTGTTGAACCCGATGGCGAGATAAGCTGGGAAATGCCGTGGGGTGGAATTCACGATATTCACGTGCTCAAAAATGGCCACGTGATGGTCCAGCAGCAGAACCGCAAGGTGGTGGAAATTGACCCAGCCAGCGGAAAGATTGTCTGGTCCTACGATTCCACGCAGCAGAATGGAAATGCCGGAAAGAAGGTCGAGGTACATGCCTTCCAGCCGCTGGAGAATGGCCTGGTGATGATCGCCGAGTCGGGGGTTGGCCGGATTATTGAAGTCGACCGCGACGGGAAAATCCACAAGGAGGTCAAGCTCAAGGTCAAGCAGCCCCACCCTCATCGAGATACCCGCCTGGTTCGCAAGCTGGATAACGGCAATTACCTTGTCTGTCATGAAGGGGATGGGGCAGTCCGGGAATACGACGGCCAGACGGGCGAGGTGACCTGGGATTACGACGTGCCGCTGTTTGACAAGCCGCGACGGGGAGGTCATGGCCCGGAGGCTTTTGGCAACCAGGTCTTCGGTGCGGTGCGACTGGGAAATGGCAATACCTTGATCGCCACCGGCAACGGCCATAGCGTGCTGGAAGTGACGCCGGAAAAGAAGATTGCCTGGCAGATTCACCAGAATGACTTGCCCGGGATCACGCTTGCCTGGGTGACCACTCTGGAGGTGTTACCCAATGGGAATTACGTGATCGGCAACTGTCACGCCGGTCCGGATAACCCGCTGGTGATCGAACTGGAGCCAAAGAAGAAGAAGGTGGTCTGGACGCTTGACCGCTTCGAGACGTTTGGCAACTCGGTTCCGAACTCGCAACTACTGGATGTTCGTGGCAGGGTCCGTCGCTAGGGTGGCCGGTTGAGTGGGTGAAATGAATTGAACCGCAGAGACGCCGAGAAAAGGTAAAGTGACAACAACAGCTCCGCTGTGATGTCTAGCAACACATTTCATGGAGAAGATCATGGGACGCCTGATTAGTACGATCATACTGACCTCTTCAATTGCCGGGTACTGTCCCTTGGTGGCTGAGGACGCCGAGCTGGCCAAGACCAGGCAACAACTCCAGGTCCAGTTCGTGGCTGGGGCATCGATGCAGCTCAGTGAGTTTAAACGGTTTGCATCAAGTAACCCGATCCTCAAGACCAGTGAATTTGACAATCAGCCCCTGACACTCCTGTTCTGGCAGTTGCCGGGCGGAAAGGATCGAACGGATCAACAGAAAAAGGAATTCGATTTAACCGGTGGCCAGTTTCCGGAGCCAGCTGAACTTGCCAAGGCAATTAAACCGCGCAGCCTTTTTCCAATTTGTTCGGTGATCCAGCTCAAGTACATCAAGGAATTCACCTGTGAGGTGAAGGGAGACACGGCGCGGGGTGCCGTGAAAGTGGTTGCCGCGCCGTACCACATTGTTCCGCACTATGTTGCCCGGCTTAAGGATGGCAGATGGAAAGTGGTGGAATTCAGCTTGCCGGCCTACAAGACCAAGACTGTGCTGGGAGAAAAAGGCCGCTGGCGGATCGAGTCGTCAGCCGACCAGTCCAGGTGACTCCAACGCCCTGCTGTGACTCCTGTGGTTCGAGTCACAGGTTATTCGACCAGTGCCCCGTAGATGGCGTTCCGTAGCCGCCGCTTCAGGTCACAGTGCCAGTTGGGGTAGAGCTGGGTCATCATGACGCTGTAGAGCTGGTTGGTGGGATCCAGGAAATAGGCCGTGTTGTAGGCACCCCCCCAGTAATAGGTGCCCTCGGTCGCCAGGAATGGCTGCTTGCCAATGTCCTCGATAATGCCGAACCCAAGGCCAAAGCGGTCGACCTCTGAGCCATCAATATCCATGAAGAGATTCCCGATCTGGTTGCTCCGCATCGCTCGAACCGTGCTGGGACTGACCAGCCGGACACCATCCAGCTCTCCCTCGCGGATCAGCAACTGGCAGAACCGCGAGTAATCCCGCAGGGTGCTGTGCAGGCCGGCGCCGCCGGAAAAGTAAGTTCCAGCGGACTCGTGCGGTCGCTCGATCATCTCAAAGTCAATGTGCAACAGCCTGTCCGTTGTCGCCTGGTCGAGCCGGCAGAGTCCCAGCGACGGGTCCGGCCGGTAGGTGTCGCGGGCATGCAGAAGATCGATCGAGTCGTAGTAATCCATATCGACCGCCGGCATGTAGACCGGGCAGAGTCGATCAGCCTTTTCCCGGGGTGGGTAAAAATGCGTGTCCTTCATTCCCAGGGGATGAAGAATCC
>JAPYUD010000413.1:0-3795 GCA_029936215.1 Pirellulaceae bacterium
GGTCCTTGGTGGGCTGCTCGCCTATTACGTGATCCGTGGCATGAAGGGCAGCCTGACCCTGACGCTGAACCATCGCGGTGTCGGTTCCGGTGACAAGTTCACAGGCACGGTGCAGGTGGTTTGCAAGAAACCGGTGGAAGGCAACCGCCTGGTGGCAACCTTGATCGGGACCGAGAGGATTGAGGAAAAGACGGACGAGGGGACGAAAACAAGAACCCGTGAAATCTACCGGGCTGACGCCCTGCTTGAAGAGGCTCGCAGCTACGAAGCCGGCTTTGAAGAGAGTTATCGTTTTGAGCTGGTCGCGCCATCCGCTGACCAGGTTGGCGTAGCCGGTTCCGGCCTTGGCAAGATGGTGGAGAGGGGCGTGGGAATGCTCACCGGCCGCGATCGGGAGCTTCTCTGGAAGATCGAGGGGCGGCTTGATGCCAAGGGGCTCGACCTGGTTGACTCGGAAAAGGTGACCGTGAACCTGATCTAGGCGAGGATCTCCCTGACCACCTTGCCATGCACATCGGTGAGCCGGAAGTCGCGGCCCTGGAACTTGTAGGTCAGCTTCTCGTGTTCAATTCCCAGCAGGTGCAGGGTGGTCGCTTGCAGGTCATGCACATGGACCGGTTTCTCGGCGACGTTGTAGCTGAAATCATCGGACTTTCCATAGTTGGCCCCGCCCTTGATGCCCCCACCTGCCATCCAGAGACAGAAGTTGCGAGGATGGTGATCCCGCCCGTGAGCCTTCTTGTTGTTGATGTCCCCCTGGCAGAATGAGGTGCGGCCAAACTCGCCTCCCCAGATCACCAGGGTCTCGTCAAGGAGCCCGCGCTGCTTGAGATCCTTGACCAGCGCCGCCGAGGGTTGATCGGTATCACGGCACTGAACCGCCAGCTGGGTTGGCAGGTTACCGTGCTGATCCCAGCCCGCGTGCATCAGCTGGACGAAGCGGACTCCTTTCTCTGCCAGCCGCCTGGCGAGCAGGCAGTTCTGGGCAAAGGAGCCTCGCCGCATCACATCGGGGCCGTAGGCATCGAGCACGTGTTGTGGTTCGGTGCTGACATCTGCCAGTTCCGGGACCGATGCCTGCATCTTGTAGGCCATCTCGTACTGGGCGATGCGGGTGATAATCTCCGGGTCCCCGACCTGCTGGTATTTCAGCTGGTTCAGCTCTGCCAGGTCATCCAGCAGGCCTGCCCGCAGCGATCGGTCGAGCCCGGCCGGGTTGGAGAGGTAGAGGACCGGGTCGCCACTGCCGCGGAACTTGACCCCCTGGTGCCGGGTGGGAAGGAAGCCACTTCCCCAGTACCACTCGTAGAAAATCTGACCACAGGAGGCTTCCTTGTCCCGCGAGGTCATCACGCAGAAGGTGGGCAGCTCATCATTCTCACTTCCCAGGCCATAGGAGAGCCAGCTCCCATAACTGGGGCGGCCAGGCATTTCTGAACCAGTAAGGAAAAAGGTGATGGCCGGGGCATGGTTGATCGCCTCGGTATACATGCTGCGGACAATGCAGATGTCGTCAGCAATTGAGGCGGTATGAGGCAACAGGTCGCTGATCCACTGGCCACTCTCTCCATGCTGCTTGAAAGCAGCGATGCTTGGCAGGATCTTCTGCGACTTTCCCTGGGTCATCGTGGTCAGGCGCTGGCCACCCTGTACCGAGGCTGGCAGGTCCGTCCCCCGCAGCTTTTCCATTTGGGGTTTGTGGTCAAAGGTGTCGACCTGCGTGGGAGCCCCGTTCTGAAACAGGTAGATCACTCGCTTGGCCTTGGGGGCAAAGTGCGGGATCCCTGGCAGGCCGCCAGTCTGCTGGCCAGCCGGAGCCGTTGAACCAAGGAGCGAGGCGAGTGCCGCCGTACCGATACCGACACTGCCGCGGCCAAAGAACTGGCGACGGGTGACAAGTTGATCGTGTGCGCTACGAGGATCCATGAGTCGTTCTTTCCTATTCCCGGGTGATCGCTTCATCGGTGTTCAGGATCATGTTCAGGACGTTGCCGTAGGCCGCTACATCGATCGCCGCAAGCCCATCGGCGGGCGGGTATTCTCCCGCATTACGAAATTCATCTGCCTGCTGGGCATTTTTCTGGTAATAGGTCAGCGATCGCTTCAGTGCTCGCAGCAGGACTGCCAGTTCCGCCTCGGTTGGTTGCCGGCTGGTTGTCATCCGGAAAGCAGTTGCCAGGCGAACTTCCGGTGTGTCGTGGTTCTCCAGCATCCGTTCGGCGAAGACGCGGGCGGCTTCCACGAAAGTGATGTCGTTAAGCAGGGTGAGGGCATGCAGCGGTGTGTTGGTGCGGCGCAGGCGGACGCTGCAGATCTGCCGGTTTGCCTCGTCAAACATGTTGGGAGGACCGAGTGATCGGCGCCAGAAGGTGTAGAGGCTGCGGCGATAGAGACTCTCCCCGGAATCACGCGAGTAGGTGATCTTGCCAAAGCTGAAATCCGCCCAGAGCCCGGCGGGCTGGTAGGGCTTGACCGAGGGGCCACCCACTTTCTCTTTCAGCAGGCCCGAGACCGCCAGGGCCTGGTCACGGATCACGTGCGCCGGCAGTCGATGCCGGGGGCCGCGAGCCAGCAGGCGATTGAAGGGGTCGATATCAGCAAGCTCCGGGCGCGCGACCGACTGCTGCTGGTAGGTGCTGTTGTTGACCATCAGGCGAACCATCGCCTTGGTATCCCAGCCGTTTTCCATGTACTCGGTGGCGAGCCAGTCGAGCAGTGCAGGGTGGCTTGGCAATTCGCCCTGGGAACCGAAGTCCTCACTGGTTCGAACCAGCCCGTTACCGAAAATGGATTGCCAGAGGCGGTTAACAGCAACGCGTGCTGTCAGCGGATGCCGGCCGGAGACCAGCCAGCGGGCCAGCGCCAACCGGTTGGCGGGCGCGTCATCTGAAAGCGAGGGGAGACTGGCGGGGACCCCGGGATGAATAAGTCCCTCATCCTTGCGAAGGGCGTCATAGCGGCCAACGGTCAGCATGTATGTTTCGCGTGGTGTGTCGCGGTCTCGCATCACCATCGTCTTGGCGTAGTTGTCACCGAGGCGGTCCAGTTCGGCCCGCCCCAGGGTGATCTGCTGTTGAGATTCCCGGTACTTGTCTGTCGTCTGCCGGTGGTATTTTGATACCTCATCGGCTTCTTTTTCTGACCAGTCTGCTATCCGTTTCCGGAGGATGTCGAGAACCGCAGTCGGGGGAGAGAGTGGTGTTTCCAGGTCCGCCTGGGGATTCGAGGTGCCCGAGAGCCGGAAATACCCGAGCAGGTGGTCATCGTTCTTGGACTGGTGCCGGAGGATGACCGTGAGGGTGCTGCCGGCGGTCAGTTCCACTGGATTTTCCAGGTAGAAGACAGCCGTGCGGTTCTGGGCCGTGTTGATTTCACCCTCCCAGACTCCCCAGCCCTGTTCCGCCGAGGGGTCGAGCGCCGTGGAAACATTGAGGGAATCCTGGTTGAAGTCTGCGATGGCCCGGCTGAAGGTCAACTTCACTGGCTCTCCATCCGGCGGCACGAGGTTGGCTTCAAAACTGGTGAGTACGAAATTGGCCTTTCGGCCGGGGCCCTGGTATTTCAGGCCGCTGCTGGTCAGGGCTTCAAGCTGGATGGCCGCCAGCGATCTGGCGTCTGGCTTGATAGTGACGGTGTAGTCATCGCGTTTGGGAAATGTACCGGACACGAAGACCGACCCGCCAGGCTCAACGTTGACGGTCGCCCCGCCGCTAGTGGTTACTGATTCCGGATGGAGTATCCCCCAGCCAGATAGCTGACCATCCTTGTTGAGCTGGTTCTGCAGGCGATCGATCC
>JAPYUD010000414.1:0-3794 GCA_029936215.1 Pirellulaceae bacterium
GGCATCGTCTGCGCTTACCCGTTGATGAAAACGTGGATCGCCGGAAAGCTGGTCCAGGCAGAGAAGTGCCAGGCGGTAGGTTCCCAACGAGTGTTCGAAACGGGTGTGATGAGCAGCCGGGTAGACGAGGCCAAGCTGGCTGATGCGTGAAAGCCTGCGAAAGGGGGCCGTGTCCATTAATCGCTGGACCCGGGGTGTCAGCGGGATGTCCTCCTCGGGCGGAATCCGGACCAGGCTACGGTGTTCACGCAGGCTGGCGGCTTCCGGGAGCTGGGAGGTCGTAATGGCAGCCTCGTGAAATGCCGGGGCAGGTAAGACGGTTGTCAGGCAGGAGTAATCCAGAGGAGTTGGTGAATACCCATGATAAAACACAAGGTGACCGTAACAACAACATGGAACCCACAGTGAAGCAACCCGTTCGTGTAGTCAAATTCGAGGGCGGCCCAGGGGGCAATGCCAGCCAGCAGGAGACAGATCGTACCCACCGCCACATGAATTACCGGGCTGTCTGCCATATCCATAAAGCCAGGAAGGAAAGCATAGATGAGCCAGACCAGGCAATAAGCGATGGCACAAATTCCGGTCCGGATCAGCATGGCACGGCGAGAAAAAGTACCCATCTCCTCTTCACGGAGGAACAGGTAACCACCGATGGAAATTGGCAATGCCAGCAGCACTAAACCCGCGGCAAGAAGTCCCCGTGGGAATGTCGCTGGATCCTCATTGGTCCATCGCAGGAGGATTGCAATCAGGATGACAAACAGGGTGCCGGCGGTGGCCATGGCAATCTGCAGGCGGGAAAACCCCTCCGGTTTCCATCGAAGGGGCTTGAGAACCGAGCGGCCATCGCCCCCCTTGGCCTGGGCATCTTCCGGCTCGTGAATGACCAGCTGCTCTTCCAGCAGGGGGACCAGGATAATGGTCTTGCAGTGAGGGCAGGGGCCGCGTTTGCCGGCAAAATGATCAGGAGCGGTAAATCGCTTGTGGCAGCCAGTACATATGACGTGAATGGGCATCAGCGGCACCAGCAATGAGATTTCTAGTCCGAGGAACTGAAATTATCAAAGTCCAGGTCCTCCTCCGAGATCATCCGGATTCCGTTGTTGTCAAGGGTTTCCAGGGCCATCTCGATGTTATCCACCATCAAGGCGACCACCGGGCGCCCGTGGGGTCGCACCAGGACCGGGTACGACTGGATGATGTTGACTTCGGCCATTAGCAGCGCGGTACAGACCTGCAAAAGGGGTTGTGCCTGGTCGGGAAGTTCCAGTCCAATCAAGTCACTTTCAATCATCGGCAGCCCAGCACGTTCCAGAATCTCTCGGCCCAGATCTGGAGAGCTGAGAAGAAACCGAACAAAAGCGCATTCGGAAGCATCATTGATCGAAAGCGCCACGATGCGGACGCGGGACCCTTCAAATCGACGGACGACTTCCAGAAGTTGACCGACGCGATTCTCCAGGAAGACGGTGTACTGGCGCAGCGTGGGGAACTGGCGCGCGTTGGCCGTAGCAAACTGGCTCGGAATTCCTTCTCCAGTACTCATGGCAACTGCGGAAAATGAAGGAGCTCAATAAGAGAAATGGGGTATCTATCCGTCTCGTCAAGATAGATCAATCCACCTGTCCGGTCAACGCAATACGGATGCCTGTCACAACTGGGCCTGGCAAACTATCATGCACCAGGGAAGGAGAGGTTTCCGTGCTGGCTGAAAATGAATTCGAGATCCGCGTTCGATACCAGGAAACTGATGCGCAGGGCCATGTGCACCATGCGAATTCCCTCACCTATTTCGAGACGGGACGAACCGAGCAATTACGGGCACTCGGATTGAATTACCGTGACCTTGAGGACCAGGGGCTCTATCTTGTCGTGGTCAAGGTAACGTGCCAGTACCACAAGGGTGCCAGGTATGATGACCTGTTGCGGATCGTGACGACCACAGACCGTATCAGGAGCGCGACCATCGAACACCAGTACCGGATTTTCCGGGGAGATGAGTTGCTGGTGGAGGGAACAACGCGGCTGGGATGCGTGGATGCGGAAGGAACGGTTAAGCGGTTGCCCGGCTGGATCACTGGTGAGGATCTTCCGGAGAACTAGAGATCCATCTCGTCCAGTTCGTCCACCAGGCTATCCATCTCGTTTTGTGCCTGGCTGGTATCGGGCTCCTCTACACGGTCTCCTCGACGTGGCATCGGGAGAACTGCAGGTTCACTGGTAGTGGTGTCGCCCTCCTTCTCAGTAGCAGAGGGATCATCGGTTCGAGTGCTCGAAAGGATGGGAAAGTCAGACCGGGAAGCGTTTAGCCGTTGGTGCTCCACATGGGCCTGGATGGAAGCAATGGTCCTGCCCAGGTCCTCGACCTCGACAAATTCAGCGATGTCGAGAATGAAAATAGTCCGTCGCATGGCATCATAGATGCCTGGCGAAAGGGCCTCCCGGGATGTGGACTCTGAGACGATGACCTCACCATTGCTCGAAGTGCCGAGTTGCCCTTGTATCTGCGATTCGGAAAGCAGGTCATGCGCCACGGCAGGAGAGAGGTCCGTGACAAGGACAAAGGATCCCTTGATGCCTTCCAGGCAGAGTAGGCCAGTGGTATCTTCTGCCAGCTGGGACAGTTCCCCGATGATCGTCAGGTCTACCGAGTCCTGTATTAACAGGTCGGCAATCATCTTTTCCTCGAAAAGCCGACGAGAAACCGTTCCTGCCAGGGAAATCACGACGGTAATGCGTTCAGCCATGCTGTGGTGCCTCGGGATGGTTTATCTCATCTTAATCGACCGGGACGAAAAAATCTTCGAGGGGAGGAGTGTCCGGAAGGTGTCGGCGGATTATCCTGTGAAGAAAGCGGCAACAAGGGGATAAGCTGAAAGAGAAATGATGAACACGGATACAGGCCTTCGACATGCATGTCGCGTCAAACCCGAGCCATGCCCTCCGGTCAAATCTCCCTGGAGGAGGATCCAGACAGCGTTGCCGGTGCCCGAGTCCCTTCCGCTGCTTGCTCGTATCGATGCGGTCACTCCTGCTGTCAACTGCTACCAGCCACCGGTGATCTGGGACCGGGCCGAGGGTTTCCAGGTACATGATGGGTACGGGAACTGCTGGATCGATTTCACCTCGACCGCCGTGATGACCAACAGCGGTCATGGGCATCCGCGGATCCGGGAGGCAATACGGCGACATGCGGAACAGGGGTTATTGGCACATTTCAGTTTTCCTGCGGAGTTGCGAACCCGGCTTGCCGAAAAACTCGTCGGAATTGCCCCGTCGACAATGGACCAGGTCTACCTCTGGACGACAGGGTCCGAAACTGTGGAATGTGCTTTTCGGCTGGCGCGAGAATGGGGAGCACGGATCTCTCCTGCCAAGACCCGACTGGCGAGCCTGGAGGGGGATTACCATGGCTGCACACTGGCTGCCCACCAGCTCTCCGGTCCTACCGCTCAAAAAGACTGGAACCCGGATGACCCCTCGCATATTCACCGGCTTCCTTTTCCCATGGAACCGCCGGTTGAAGGAGATGATGTGGAAGCATGGGACAACTTTGTTAACAGGGTCATCGCAGCGACCGGAGTGCCCGGCGATGACTTTGCTGCAGTGGTGGTGGAAACGCTGCAGGGCTGGGGTGCCCTGGAATTGCCACTGGGTTATGTGCAGGCGCTGCGGCGATGGGCCGACAAGAACCACGTACTGATCGTGTTTGATGAGATTCAAACCGGTTTTGGCCGTACCGGAAAACTTTTTGCTTATGAACATTATGGTGTGGAAGCGGACCTGATCTGTGT